>CAZALL010000031.1:0-14794 GCA_964485955.1 uncultured Treponema sp.
TTATTGGTCTTAGTGAACTTGGTGAAGAAATAAAACTTTCTCATTATTGGCCATTACGTAAGCCACGCCCATTTAGTCAGAAACTTGAAGTAAGTGAACCTCTTGTTACAGGACAGCGTGTAATCGATGTATTCTTTCCTTTAAGCAAGGGGGGTACTGCTGCAATTCCAGGAGGTTTTGGTACTGGAAAAACCATGACACAGCATGCTATTGCAAAGTGGTGTGATGCAGACTTAATTGTTTATATTGGTTGCGGAGAACGCGGTAATGAAATGACAGATGTTTTAACCGACTTTCCAAAATTAATTGACCCTAGAACAAATCGTTCTCTTATGGAAAGGACAATTCTTATTGCCAATACGTCAAACATGCCTGTTGCTGCCCGTGAAGTTTCTCTTTACTCTGGAATTACTCTGGCAGAATATTATCGAGACATGGGACTTCATGTTGCAATTATGGCAGACTCTACCAGTCGCTGGGCAGAAGCTTTGCGTGAACTTAGTGGACGTATGGAAGAAATGCCTGCCGAAGAAGGATTCCCTGCCTATCTTCCTACAAGACTTGCAGAATTTTATGAGAGGGCAGGTCGTGTAAATACATTAAACGGTCAGGAAGGAAGTGTTTCTGTAATTGGAGCTGTTTCTCCTCCAGGTGGAGATTTTTCTGAACCAGTTACTCAGCACACAAAAAGATTTATACGATGTTTCTGGGCACTTAACCGTGAGCTGGCAAACGCAAGACATTATCCTGCAATAGGCTGGATTGATTCTTATTCAGAATATGCGGATGAAGTAAAATCGTGGTGGGATTCTTATGACCCTCGCTGGGCACAAGTTCGTATGGAAGCTCTGGATCTTTTAAAAAAAGAAGATCGGCTTGAACAGATAGTTCGTCTTATTGGTGAAGATGCACTTGCTTCTCAAGACCGTCTTGTACTTGTCATTGCAGAAATGATAAAAAACGGATTCTTGCAGCAGAATGCTTTTGATGCAATTGACATGTATTCAGTTCCAGAAAAACAGATTCAAATTCTTTTGCTTATAATGAGTTTCTATAAAAAAGCACTGGAATGTTTAAAAGCTGGTGTTTCTCTTACAAAAATAATTTCTCTTCCTGTTCGTGAAGAAATTGTAAGGGCAAAACTGGAAGTTGCAAATGATAAACTTGATGGCTTAAAAACAATAGAAGGTCATCTTGAAGATCAGATGGCAGAAGTAATGCGGATTTACCGCAAGGCAGATTTTGTATGAAGGGAATAGAATATTCAGGACTTAATGCAGTTGACGGACCAATTATTGTTGTAAAAAGAACTGAAAATATTTTCTACGGCGAAACAGTTTATGTCCGCGATAAAAATGGTGAAAAAAAGACAGGTCGTGTTGTTGACTTAAATGAAGATACTGCTGTAGTTCAGATTTTTGGAAGTACGACAGGGCTTGATCTTTCACAGACAAGAATAGAATTTCTTGATAAGCCGATGGAACTTAAAGTAGGTAAGGGCTTACTTGGTCGTATTTTTAACGGACTTGGACAACCTATTGACGGTTATCCTGAAGTAATTGCAGAAAAGTCTGTAAACGTAAACGGTGCTCCGATGAATCCTTATGCCAGAGTTTATCCGCGCGATTTTATTCAGACTGGTATTTCTTCAATTGACGGAATGAATACTTTGATTCGTGGACAAAAACTTCCTATCTTCAGCGGAAACGGACTTCCTCACAATAAACTTGCAGCACAAATTATTCGTCAGGCAAAAATTAAAAATTCTGATGAAGAGTTTGTAATGGTTTTTGCAGGCATGGGAATTAAATACGATGTAGCTCAGTTTTTCCAGCATACATTTGAAGAAAGTGGCGTTCTTTCAAAAGTTGTAATGTTTCAGAGTTTAGCTGATGCTCCTTCAATTGAACGTATTATTACTCCACGATGTGCGCTTACTGCAGCGGAATATCTTGCATTTGAGTGTAATATGCATGTACTGGTTGTTTTAACCGATATGACAAACTATTGTGAAGCCCTGCGAGAAATTTCTACTACCCGTGGTGAAGTTCCAGGACGTAAGGGATATCCAGGTTATCTTTATTCTGATCTTGCAGAACTTTATGAACGTGCAGGAAAAGTAAAGGGATCAACTGGTTCAATTACACAGATTCCAATTTTGACAATGCCAAATGATGATATTTCTCATCCAATTCCTGATTTAACAGGTTATATTACGGAAGGACAGATTGTACTTGACCGTGAAATGAGTCAGCAGGGACTCTATCCGCCTGTAAGTCCTCTTCCGAGTTTAAGTCGTCTTATGAAGGACGGTATTGGTGAGGGAATGACACGTGAAGATCATTCTGCAGTAGCAAGTCAGCTTTTTGCAGCATACAGTAAAGTAAAGTCTGTCAGAAATCTTTCTGCAATTATTGGAGAAGAAGAACTTTCTGATATTGATAAACTTTACCTTCGCTTTGGAAAAGAACTTGAAGAAAAGTTTTTTGTTCAGGGTGAATATGAAGACCGCTCTATTGAAGAAACACTTGATTTAGGATGGAAAATACTAAGCATTCTTCCTCAGTCAGAACTTGTCAGAATTAAGAGTGAACTTATTGAAAAGTACCTTCCCAAAAAAGAGGAAACTTTGGGGGCGTAGATTATGGCACGTCTAAACCTTGCACCTACAAAATCAAATCTCCTGGCTATTAAGGAACAGCTTGCAATCAGTACCCAGGGCTATGATCTTCTTGAACAAAAAAGGGAAATCCTTGTTATGGAACTTATGCATCTTGTTGATCAGGTAAAAGTTCTTGAAACAAAAGTTGATCAGTGCCTGGAAAAAGCCTATGCTGCCTTAAAAAATATGCTTATGGACATTGGTAGTGACCGAGCAGAACGAATAGCACATTCTGTTCATTACGATTATAAAATTCATGAAAAGCCGGTTACAGTTGCCGGTATGGAATTTTCTACTATTGACCTTGAGCTTCCGGAAAGAAAATTGTTTTATTCATTCCTTGACACTTATCCTGACAGTGATGAGGTTATGAATGAATTTTTTGAACTTCTTTCAAGCCTTACACAGCTAGCAAGTATAAGAACAATTGTCTGGCGTCTTGCAATGGAAGTTAAAAAAACTCAGCGTCGTGTAAATGCCTTGGATAAAATTGTAATTCCTCAAAATAAGGAAACTGCAAAATATATTGAAGGTGTTCTTGAAGAAAGGGAAAGAGAAAATATATTTGTCCTAAAATCGCTTAAGAATAAAAGTCAGGGAGGTCAGAATGATTAAACCTATTTTTCAACATGTACTTGTTGCAGTAAACGGCTCTGAATCTTCTATTCAGGCTGCGATGTATGCAATTATCATGGCAAAAGTATATCATTCAAAAGTAAAGGTTTTATATGTAGTGGACACTGCTGCAATAAGGCAACTTACCTTAACTAATTTCCTTGTAAGCGATGAAAGTCAGAGTGTTGAAAATAATTTAGTTTCTGATGGTGAAAAGACAATTGCATATATTGAAAGTCTTGCAAAGTCTAAGGGAATTAAAATTGAAAGCGAAATAAAAAAAGGTGCTGTTGCTTCAGAAATATTAAAAACTTCAGAAGAGTACAAGGCAAATGTAATTCTCTTAGGCGGAAAACTCCATTCAAATACTGCAAGTTATGTTCATGATGATATTGGAATTGAAACAAGAAAAATTCTGTCCAATGCACACTGTCCTGTTATGATTGTAAAACAGTATTACATCGAACAGATGTTTAAGTTAACTTAAATTTTTTTTAGACTCTGCAGGCGTTTCCATTGTAGTTTAAATCAGTGAGTATTTCTGTATGATCTGGGAATACTGCAACGGTGTGTTCTTCATGGCAACTCCATGAACCGTCGCAGGTTACTACAGTCCAGTCGCTTCCTTCTTCAATTTCAACATCAGCAGTACCCATGTTTATCATCGGTTCAATGGCTAAGACCATTCCGCTTTGAATTCTTGGGTTTGGTCCACGGAAAGGTGCATTTGGAATTGAAGGATCTTCGTGAACATCAAGACCAACTCCGTGTCCAGTGTAGTCATATACTACACCATAGTTATTTTGTTCGTGGGCAATATTGTAAACAGCTTTTGCAATGTCCATAATTCTGTTGCCGACCTTGCAAGCGTCAATTCCTGCAAGAAGAGATTCTCGTGTTACCTGAACAAGTTTTTTGTGCTGGGGTTTTACGTTTCCAACCATTACAGTGTGGCAGGAATCACTTATATAGCCGTTAAGGTCAATTCCTATGTCAAGTGAAACTAAGTCACCGTCTTTTACAATATGTTTTTTTGAAGGAATACCGTGAATAACCTGATTGTTTACAGAAATACAGGCAGCTCCTGGAAAATTTTCTTTATACCAGGCAGGTTTTCCTCCGTGGCTTATCATAAAGTTATAGCACCAGGTATCTATTTCTTTTGTGCTTACACCAGGTTTTACTTTTGGAATAATTTCATTAAATAAGTCTGCAAGAAGATGACAGCTTTTTCTAATTCCGTTAATTTCTTCTTCATTCTTAATTCTGATCATATATATTTACCTCTTACATTAGCTTTGCAGTATTTTAATTTTTTAATCTGGCCGCTTCTTCAAGACAGATGCGGGCAGTTCTGGCATCTCCTAGTCGTGTGTAGGCTGCAGACATTTTTTGTAGAAAAAAAGAATCATCTGCGTTTCCAAAACCTAATTCCAATGCTCTTTCCCATGCATCTAGGGCAAGTTCATCATTTATATTCCCTTCAATATTATTTTTTAAAACATGACGGGCAAGGTTGAGTACTTCAGGAAAAAATAATTTAAAGTAAGAATAAGAGTATTCCATTTTGATTATCTGTTCTAAGAGAATTACTGCATCGTAATATTCCTGACGTAAAATAAGTTCTTCCGCTAAGATAAAACCGTAGTCCATAAAGTCTTCTCTTGTAAACCAGTAGGATAATTTAAATGAAGTTTTTTCCATGTTCATCCGTTTAAATTCTTCTACAGCAGAGTCTTCGCGGTGATGGGTAAGATCAAAGAAAATTAATTTTGCACGGCTTTCATCATCGTTTCTTTCTAGAAGCCATTTTCTGTAATCAAAAGAAACGGTATTTGTTCTGCCAGTATATTGCGAGTGAGAGTTAAAAGATTCATCAAAAAGTGAGCGGGATTTTGAATTTGAAAGAACTTCATAGGCTTTTACAAGTTCGCGAAAGGCTTTTGAGTCACTGCCCGTGATATCTGGATGAAGAAGTTTTGCTTTTTGTCTGTATGCCCTTCGAATTTCTGCCGCAGTAGCATTTTTTGAAATTCCAAGAATCTTGTAACAATCCTGCATAGCGGAAGAAAATATACTTCTTTTTTATTATTTTTTCAATGTACGTTAGGAAGATAATAAAGGGGTTTTCTCCATGAGTTGTCTTTTTCTTCCTGAAGTTTTTTTTCTATTTCAACTGCTTTAAGTTGATTATAGCGGTTAATTGTATTTTGGTAGAAGTCAAAATCTTCAAATGTGTTTACGGTAAAAATTACGTTCATTCGGCTTTTACTGTGTAATTCCATCCAGTCAATACAGCTTTCAACTGCAATTTTACAGGCAATATCATGCGGAAACTGTTTGTACTCAGTTGAAATACATGGAAATGAAACTTGAGTAATGTCATTTATTTCTGCAATGGAAAGACAGCTTGTATAGCACGAAGCAAGTGCCTGCTGCTCTTCTTCACTTGGATTTTTATACTGAACTTCAGGTCCTACGGTGTGAATTACATATTTTGCAGGAAGGTTAAAGCCGGGTGTTATTTTTGCACTACCTATACTTTCTTTTTCACAGGTATTTCCTGTTAACTGACTGCATGCAAGACGCAGTTGTGTTCCTGCATAAAAATGTATCTGACTGTCTAAGCTACTTTCTTTTGAACTGAATGTACCTAAAAGATTTTCATTTGCAGGGTTTACAATTGCCTGAGTTTGTAAAGCTGTAATGTCTCCTTTCCAGACAGCAAGCTGTTGACCAGCAGAAGAAATTTTATCTGCATCTTGAATACCTTTTTTTTGTGTAAGTGCATAAAGAAATTCTTTTTCGTATTCAAGCAGGTCTTTTGGAAGAGGCAAGGGAGGTCTTACAGTAACAAGTTCTTTGTAGCGTTCAAAAAGTTCATCATCTGACATGTAGCGTACATCAAAATGACAGAGAGCATCTGTATCGCACCACTGGTTAAATTCTGCTTCTGCCCTTAAAGCTTCATTTGCAAAATAATTTACAAGAGTAATTAATAAATCTTTTTGTTCATTAGTATACATTTTAATATTCTTCGCCTTCCTTAAGTTCTTCACATATATGTTTCCAGCTGTCGTAGCGGGCCTGACTTATTTTTTTATCTTCAACTGCTTTTAATATTGCACAGCCTGCTTCATGAAGGTGAGAGCAACTCATTCCAAATTTGCATTTACCTAAAAAAGGTTTAAAGTCCCTAAAGTAAAGTGCAAGGTTTTCAGCACTTATTGCATGAAGGGAAAATGTTTTTACTCCGGGAGTGTCAATTATGTCTGCAAGTACCCCATGAAGTCCACCCATAAGACTTTCTTTAAGTTCAAGATGAACAAGGGTTCCTTTAGTTGTAGTGTGACAGCCTTTACCGTATTTTTGTGACAGACTGCCAGTTTTTAAAACAACAGTGTTGTCTAAAACATTTATTATACTGCTTTTTCCAACTCCGCTTTGACCAACTAAAGCCGACAGATGATTTTGAATAAGTTCAGCAAGTTCCATCATCCCTTCACCTGTTTTTGCACTTATCCTCATTACTAGGTATCCAAGTCTTTCCCAGTCTAAAAGTCTTTCTTCGAGTTCTTCATCATCTGGATCTGCCTGGTCATATTTATTACATATAATTACTGGAGTTATATTTTGATTTTCTGCCTGAGCTAAGGCTCGGTCTACAAAAGATGGTTTAAATTGTGGAGTAGCAGGAGTTGTTACAATTAAAAGATAATCAAGATTTGCTGCAAGAAGCTGGGGCATTCTTTTTTTTATATTCCATCTTACAAATTCATTAGATCTTTTTTGAAGGTCTGTGATAAGTCCTTTTTCTTCTTCAAGAGTTTTATCTTCAATAATTACATTATCACCTGGTGCAAGAGGATTGTAATATCCTTCACCTGCCTTAAGCACTTTTCCTTTGATAGAGCAGGAACGTGTAAAACCGTCTTCACATTCAACTGTAAAAACATTGTTGCTGCCGTCAATAACTTTTCCAATCATATTTTTGAATTTTCCAATAAAGCAGCATTGTTGTCAAGGGTAAAAAAAATCCGCCAAAAGAAAAACTTCTGACGGAATTATGCATTATTTTAGTACTGACAGAAAGTTACTGATTTACAGCTTCTTTTACTGAATCAACAACAGAGTTAATTGCATCAGAAGCGGCATCTTTTACAGTATCAACAGCATTTTCTGCAGATTTTTCAACATTTACAACAAGTTCATCGCGTTTAGCACATGTTTTGCAGAGATTGTCTTTTCCTTCATCTACAGCCTGAGCTACACTGCCTGTTTTAAGTTCGTAAGTTCTGTTTAAATGCTGGCAGTCTTCGTGTGTATGGTATTTAGCTCCACCTTCAGTCCAGTAAACGTCTGTTCCGTAAAGTGCAACTCTTTCTGCTTCCTGCTGTTCTTTAGAAACAGGATCCCAGTCTGCACTTCCAAGTCCTGCTGCAGCAAGTGCTATAACTGCAACTACAGTCGCAATAGTCTTAGACTTTTTGTCAGCATTTTTGTCTGTAAGGGCAATAATAATAAAGGGAATAAAACAAAGTGTTGCTACAATTACACCCATATTGTTGTACAGGAAGAAAGCAACCTTGTTTTTTTCAGAAGCCGGATTGATGTGATTTGCTGCTACCCACAATCTTGAACCAATAATTACAAGTATAAGATCAACAATCAGGAAAATAACTGCAAGTACAAGAGGAGTCATCTTTACCTGAATTGTAAGTTTCTGTGAGAATACAAGAATTGCAAGTACTTCACATGCAAGGGCACAAAGCCAGCAGATAACTGAACCAATTCTAAGACCTGCAGTGCTTTTTTTTGCTGCTGGACCTTTTGCTTCGCTTGTTGAACGTGTAATTTTGTGTTCAACCTTTTTGTTTGCCATAATAAATCTCCTTAAGATTAAAGTTTCTAAATTATACTACCAGACTGCTATAAATTCCACAACAAAATTTTTCATGGACTGATTATAAAAAGGTTTATATAATAAATGGAATAAAGTTTCCCTTTAAATTGCAGTTTTTAGAGGAGCTTTAAAAATATCCAAAATTAATGAGGAGTAAGACAATGGATGTTTCTTCAATTTTAACAACATTAATGAGTTCTTCCAGCATTAACAATATTGCAAAAGCTACAGAAGAAGACAAATCAGATGTAAAGAGTGTAATAAGTGCAGCACTTCCAAAACTTCTTTCAAGTGCAAGTAAACAGTCAAAAGATAAATCTACAGCTGAATCATTTACTGATGCCCTTGCAGAACATGCATCAACTTCAACTTCAAATCTTAGCACTTTTTTTAAGAATATAGATCTTTCTGACGGAACAAAAATAATAAAACATCTTATTGGCGGAACAAGTTCTGCAGAAACAAAAGAAATCGCAAGTGAAGCAGGTGTTTCTTCAAAAACTGTAACTTCTGTTCTTTCTGCATTAGGACCGCTTTTTATGAGTCTTTTAGGAAAATCAACAAATGCAGCCGCTGATTCAGAAACAACTTCTTCAATTACAAAGTCAATTACCGGAATGTTAAAAAATGTAAATGTTTCAAGCGTTTTAGGTTCACTTTTAGGAACTTCAACTTCCAGTGCAAAGACTACATCTGCTTCCAAAAAAACTGCATCTTCTTCAAAAACGACTTCGTCTGCAAAAAAGACAACTTCTGCAAAGAAAACAAGTACTTCAAAAAAATCTTCTTCTTCAACTGCAGATCTTGTTTCTAAGGCAGGAAGTCTTTTAGGTAAGCTTTTAAAATAATTTAAGGGAGCCTCTAAAACTCGCAGGCATCTCTGGAAAAGTATTGAAAATGATTTTTTAGAGATGTCCTTAATATTTTATTTATTTATATTTTATAGGGCATCTGGAATAGAAATTAAACTTTTTTTTAGATGCCCTTACTTTTTTAAAAAATAAAAAAAAATGTAACACTTTTACTTAAAAATTATTATATTCTATATATATAAGCATTTATATACGCATATTTGTAAAACTTCGGAGGTAAAAATCCAATGAAATTAATTTCAAAAAAAATTGCAGGTCTTTTAATTCTTATGTCCCTTACATTCGGACTGACTTCTTTTTCATGCAAGGCTGATAATTCAAGTGCCAGTACATCTATGAATGCAGCTTATGCTGCTCCCTCAAAAGCGGCTGTTTCCATTCCGGAAGGTTCACTTTCTGTAGTTGAAGCATTGCAGTCAACATTCCGTTCAATAAGCAGTGGTGTTCTCCCTGCCGTAGTTGAAGTTGATGTAACAGAAAAAACAAAGGTTAAGACATTTAATCCGTTTAGGGACATTCCATTTTTTAATTTTGGAGAACCAGAGGGTAAAGGTAATGATGAAGATTCTTACCGTGAATACACTCAGTCTGGACTTGGTTCAGGTGTAATTGTACGTCGTAATGGAAAAACAAATTATGTTCTTACAAACAATCATGTTGCAGGCAAGGCTGATTCAATAAAAATTAAATTGTATGACGGCCGTGAGTTTGACGGAAAATTAGTTGGTTCTGATCAGAGAATGGATATTGCTCTTGTTTCTTTTGAAAGTGATGACAAGGCAATTACTGTAGCAAAACTTGGGGATAGTGATCAGGTTCAGACCGGGGATATTTGTATGGCTTTAGGAAGTCCTCTTGGTTATTTTGGTTCTGTAACACAGGGAATTGTAAGTGCTACAGGAAGAAGTGGAAGCGGTATAGGTTCAATTTCTGATTTTATTCAGACTGATGCAGCTATTAACCAGGGAAACTCTGGAGGTCCTCTTGTAAATATTTATGGTGAAGTAATAGGAATTAATACATGGATTGCTTCTTCTTCTGGAGGAAGTGTTGGCCTTGGTTTTTCAATTCCAATTAATAATGTAAAAAAAGCAATTGATCAGTTTATTTCAAAAGGTAAGATTGAATACGGCTGGCTTGGTGTAAGTCTTGTTTCTGTAAAAGATGAATATAAAAAAGAACTTGGTATTGCAAATCAGAAGGGTGCTTTTGCAGGACAGGTACTTATTGGTTCGCCTGCAGATAAAGCTGGTATTAAGGCCGGAGATTTTATTATTGAAATGAATGGAAAGGCAGTTGACGATGTTGATGCACTGGTTGCTAAAGTTGGAAAAATTCCTGCCGGAGAAACTGCAGACTTTGTTGTTCTTCGTAATGGTAAAAAGGTAAGTCTTTCTGCAAAAATTGAACCTAGAGATGAAGAAGTTGCAAATTCTTCAAGTAAGTGGTGGCCAGGCTTTATTGCAAGTCCAATTACAGATGATGTAAGAAAGCAACTTGACTTGGATAAGAGCGTTAAGGGAGTTGTTGTTTCAAATGTTCTTGAAAAATCTCCTGCTGCTTCATTAAGACTTCAGGCGGGAGACATAATTACTGCAGTAAATGACAAGACGGTTACTTCTGTTGCAGAATTTTATGATGCTCTGGATATTAAAAATAATAAGGAAATCTGGTTTGACCTTTATTCTGAAGGACATACAATTTCTACAGGTCGTTACAAGGTTGGAAAGTGAAATTTTATAAAAAAAATAAAATAATCTGTAACTTTTACAGATAAAAGAAGTTTATAAAGTATAAAAGATACAGCGATTCTACAGATACTGTAATTCGTTTTCTTTCATAATAAACTCCTCCTTTTGCAGGCGTGAATGATCTTCACGCCTGTTCTTTTTTTTAAGCTTTATTTTCTACAGCAAGGTTTACAAGCCATTTTTCTTTTTTAAGCCAGAAATGTGCTATTGTGCATTTTGCAAAGTCTGAAAGTTTTACGATTGCATACATTGCAACTGGACCAAGATTTGTAAGGTAGAAAAGTGCAATCATTCCGCCTATAAACAGAATATTGGCAACTGTATCGCAAATTAAGCCCATTGTTGTGTCTCCGCCTGAACGTGAAATTGAATACTGGGCATTAAGATAAGCCCACAGAGGTAGATAGAGTGCTGCTGTAATTACAAGATTTCTTGCGATAATTTGAGCCTGAGGTGAAAGATTTTTGAAAACTAAAGGAATTAAGAATACTGTAAGAAGTCCTAGCAGTGTGAATATAAAACCAAAAATTGTTGAACCGCTTATAATCCAGTTTTTATATTTTCTTGCTTGCTCAAGGTTTCCTTTACCAAGTTCCTGACCCATTATTACACCTGAAGCACTTACAATTCCGCTAAAGCAAATAAAGAAAAGATTTGCAACTGCAAAACCAGCTGACATTCCTGAAACGACTTCTGCTCCGCCTCTGCGGTTAAAGAGGGCATTTGAAAATGTTTCGGCAAAAGCCCAGAATAATTCAGAATAAAGAATCATTGCAGATTTCTTAAAAATTTTTCCAAAGAGTGCAAAATTGATTTTAAAAAGTTTTAGGGGTTCAAAAAGGAAGTCGTATTTTTTTCTGCCGGCATAAATTATAAAAATAAGAAGTTCACAGGCTCTGGCAATTACTGTAGCATAGGCGGCTCCTGCAACTTCAAGGCGGGGTGCTCCAAGATTTCCGTAGATGAACATAAAATTAAAAAATGTATTTATGCCGGTGGCAATTGTAGAAATAATTAAAGGTGCTTTTACGCTTTCTATTTCTCTTAATGAAGAAGAAATGCTTTGTGAAAAAACGGCGAAAAACCAGGATAAGGCTACGGCACGTGAATAGATTACTGCCTGGTCAAGAATTGCGTCTGCATCAGCATTGCTTTTTACCATTACTGCAAAAAGATTTCTTGGGGCGGCAAAACAAAGTAGGGTAAATAAAAGTCCAAAGATTCCTAAAATTAGAATTTTAAAGCGGAATGTCTGCTGCATGCCTTCTTTGTCGCAGGCACCCTTAAACTGACTCATAAAAATTCCGCCACTTTGGCAGAGGGTATTTGAAAAAATAGTAAACAGAAAAAATATCTGGTTTGCAACATTTACACCGGACATTTTTATGTCACCAAGTCCTGCTACCATAAAATTATCAATGAGCGAAACTAAAGTCTGAATGAGCATCTGAAGAATTATTGGTATTGCAATCATCAGACCGCGTTTGTAAAAATTCCAGTTTCCAAAATATCTGTTTAACTTCATGCAGGAAAGTTTATTGAAGAGTGAATTTTTTTTCAATATTTTTCATATAAATGTACTTAAATTTATTGACCAAGATTTAAAAAATTTGATAAAATGGCGAACACTAATGGCAGCTGTTAAGGGAACCGTTACCCCTTACGGCAAATAAAGAAATAGAGGTTTAACATGTACGCAGTCATTGAGTATAAGGGCAAGCAGTATAAAGCTGAAAAGGACGCCCTCCTTACAGTAGACCTTACACAGGGAAACAAAGGCGATAAAATTGATATTGACACTGTTCTTCTTGTAAGCGATGGAGATAAGGTAAGCGTAGGAACACCTTACGTAAAAGGTGCTAAGGTAACAGTTGAAGTTGAAGACAGCTTCAAGGATAAAAAAGTTCTTGTTCTTAAATATAAGAGTAAGAAGGACTATCACCGTTTTATCGGTCATCGTGAACAGTATACAAACGTTCGCGTTAAGGACATCGTTTTAGCATAATTGACTGAAGTTGTTCTCTTCTGTAATTCTGATGGTGCTATAAAAAAGCTAACGGCAAAGGGGCATGCAGGATTTGCAGAAAAAGGAAAGGACATTGTTTGTGCTTCTGTTACGGAACTTCTCCGTACGGCACTAAAGGTTCTAGAGAACACACAAGGTCTTCTTGTTAAGGCTGACTTAGCTTCCCGCGGAAATCTCGCATTCAGTGTGGAAGAAAGCGATACTTTTTCTAAGAGGGAAAGGTTGATTTGTACGGCGGACTTTATCAGAATGGGGATTAAAGACCTGGAAGATGAGTATCCGGAATATGTACACTTGCGGGAAGTAACTGAATAATAGTCTGGTTTATTCCAGCGGAGGATTAAAATGGGACGTACTAAAGGTGGTAGCGGCGCTAAAAACGGTCGTGATTCAAACCCAAAACATTTGGGCATAAAAAAATACAGTGGTGAAGTTGTAACAGCTGGTTCAATTCTTGTAAAACAGCGTGGAACAAAGATTCATCCGGGTGACAATGTAAAAAGAGGTGGAGATGATACTCTTTTTGCAACAGCAGACGGTAAAGTAGTTTATGGTGAACGCATGAACCGCAAAATCGTTTCTGTAGAACCAAACGCTCAGTAAAACTAGCAGTATTTTTTTATAAAGCCCGGAAAGGAGTCCTTCCCGGGCATTTTTATTTTTTAGAGGATTTATTATATGATACAGTTTGCGGATGAAGCTACAATAAGGGTTGTTTCTGGAAAAGGCGGAAACGGGTGCATTGCATTCCGCAGGGAAAAGTACATTCCAAACGGCGGACCAAACGGTGGAGATGGTGGCAGAGGAGGGGATGTAATTTTTTGCGTAAAGAAAAACTTAAGGACTCTGGCTCATTTGCGTTATCATCCAGTTTTTAAGGCAAAAAACGGCGGTGATGGTCAAGGATGGAACCGCTATGGAAAAGACGGAGATGATGTTGTAATTCCTCTTCCTCCAGGAACAACAATCCGCGATGCAAATACAAATGAAGTAATTCATGATTTCCCTACAGATTCAGAAGATGAACGCTTTGTTTTTTTAACTGGTGGAAAAGGCGGCTGGGGAAATGTTCATTTTAAATCAAGTACAAATCAGGCTCCTCGTTATGCTCACAAGGGTAAACTTGGCGAAGAACGTGAACTTAAAATAGAACTTAGCATAATGGCAGACATAGGGCTTGTTGGTTTTCCAAATGCTGGAAAATCTTCTCTGCTTGATTTATTTACAAATGCCCGTCCAAAAATTGCACCTTATCCTTTTACGACAAAAATTCCTAATCTAGGTGTACTTCATGTTGATGAAAATAATGACATTATTATTGCAGATATTCCAGGAATTATTGAAGGTGCCAGTGAAGGAGCAGGACTTGGTATTAAATTCCTAAAGCATATTTCAAGAACAGCGGGTCTTTTGTTTATGATTGATGTAAGTGATGAAAATTATCTTACAGCCTATGATACTTTAACTAAGGAACTTTCTTCATTTAGTCAGGAACTTGCAGAAAAACCGCGGATTATTCTTTTAAACAAAACTGATCTTGAAGGAGCTTTGGAACGTGCTGAAGAAGTTAAGAAAAATCTTCTTGAAAAAGATCCAGCTCTTAATGTTATAGCACTTTCAGTTTACGAAAGAAAAAATATTGACTGTGCACGTAGGGCAATTATTGAGCTTGTAGAAAAACTTAACCGTACTCATGCACCAGGTGAAAATCATTCAAAAGAAAATTCAAGTCAAGCAAAAAAATCTGCTTTTATGGCAGAGCGTTCTGTTGATGAAACAATGGAAGAGCAGTTTCCGGGGCAGTAGTAATGAAGATTGCAGTTTTAGGCGGAACTTTTAATCCTATTCATTTGGGACATCTTGCTTTGGCGGATGATGTCTGCATAGAAGCGTCTTATGATAAAATTATTTTTGTTCCGTCTTATATTTCTCCGCATAAAGAAATAAAAAATCCTCTTTCTGCAC
>CAZALL010000032.1:0-14699 GCA_964485955.1 uncultured Treponema sp.
AAAATCCTAGTAAAAATCCAATCACTAAAGAAAGACATACTGTAAGTAAAATAACTTTAATAGATTCACTCATTCTGCCCCTCCTACCTAATAAGACCTTTAAAGCCACTAAATGCAAGACTCATAAGACCTGCCGCAATAAACAAGATTGCATTTCCTTTAAAAGCTTTTGGAACTGGTGCTACATCAACACGTTTTCTAATTCCTGACATAACTACAAGTGACATTAAAAATCCCATAGCACTTCCCAAAGCGTAGACCAAACTCTGAACATAATTATAATCTTTTGCAATACAGTTGATTGTTACTCCAAGAACAGCACAGTTTGTTGTAATAAGAGAAAGGTAAATACCCATTGAACTGTAAAGCCCCGGAGAAGATTTCTTAAGATAAAATTCAACTAACTGTACCAGAGAAGCAATTACTAAAATAAATATAAGAGTCTGTAAAAATTCAACATGGTTTGGAACCATTATATAAGTGTATAAAGGCCATGTAACTGCTGTTGCAAGAAGAATTACAAAACTCGTAGCAATACCCATGCCAGTTGCCTTGTGAACATCGCCGGACATTCCTATAAAAGGACAAATAGCAAGATACTGTGAATAAACAACATTATCTACCAGTAAAGATGTAAGAAATATTTTTAAAAGTTCATTCATTTTGCATCTCCTTTATTTTTCTTTGAATTTGCAATGGCATTCATCAAAGCCATAAGACAACCAAAGACTAAAAATCCACCTGGAGCACTGTTTAATATTCCTATGCGGTAAGCTTCAGGAATAAGATCAAGCTGGAAAGGAGTACCCGCAAGAAGTGTTCCGCCACCAAATATTTCTCTTATTACAGAAATAACTGTCAAAACCCATGTATAACCCAATCCCATGCCAAGTGCATCAAGAATTGAATCTCCTACAGTATTTTTTGAAGCAAAAGCCTCAACTCGTCCCATGATAATACAGTTTACGACAATCAGCGGAATAAATGTTCCCAAAGCCGCATCCAGTGAAGGAACATAAGCTTTAAGTATCAGCTGTACAATTGTAGTAAATGCCGCAATGATTATGATAAAAACAGGAAGTCTTATTGCAGAAGGAATAACTTTTCTAAAAAGACTGATTACTATTTCTGACATAACCAGAACAAACATCATGGAAAGTCCCATTCCCAGTCCATTAAAAACGGAAATTGTAATTCCTAAAGATGAACACAAACCAATAAGCAGGACTAAGAGAGGATTTTCTTTTAATAAACCGTTAGTAAAAATTTTAAATTTTCTGTTCATGCCTTACCTCACTTAATTACACCCATAGCTGCTTTTGCCGCAACACCCGCAATCAAAGCAACACCATCGCTTGTAATTGTAGCTCCCGCAATTGCATCAATATTTTCACCAGTGGTAAAGCCTAAAGAAGCATCCAGACCCGTAAACTGACCGTAAAAAGTTTTTCCGCTTTTAACAGTATACTTTGAATCTTTTGCCTTCTGACCAAAACCCGGAGAATCTGTAATAGACAAAAACTCCAGACCTGTAACAACATTTTCTTTATTAACGCCAATCATTATTTCGGCAGTATCATAAGTCGGACCTTTTGCCTGAACTACGCTTCCTATAGTCTGACCATCTTTTTTTGCAAGATAAATGCTTTTTATTTTAACAGTAGTTCCTTGTGTAAACTGCAAAAAATCAACATCCTTTACTTCTTCAAAAGAATCGGCCTGATTAAAAACACTACTCATTGCATTAAAAGCAGTCTGTTTTTCATTTTCTGCAATCACTGGAGAAGTCGCATTATTAACCAAAGCAAGAAGTGTACAACTTACAAGTGAAAATGCTGCAAGAATCAAGCCAAGTTTTATCATAGAAAAAACAGAAGATTCATTTTTATTTGAACTGCTCATTTTGATTCCTCCTTTCTTTCTACTGCATTTGAAACATCAAAAGTCTGTTCAAGAAATTTTGGAACTGATTTTTTTTCTGCTTTTTTTCCGTAACCATATTTTCTTGTGGTAATGTTATTTAAGAATGACGCAAGTGTATTCATTATCAAAATACTGAACATCACACCTTCTGGATAACCGCCAAATGTTCTTATAAGGAATGTAATAATTCCTGCCCCTGCACCAAAAATTATACGTCCCCAGGAAGTTACAGGAGCGGTAGTATAGTCAGTTATCATAAATACTGCACCAAACAAAAGTCCTCCGCTTACAATCTGGTAAAGCGTATAAACTGCAGCATAAGGTAAATTTTTGTCAGCACACAGAGAATAAATAAATGAAGAGAGTGCAACTGTTAAAACCATAGAAATACTTGCACGCGGATCAATTACTTTTGTTACAAGAAGAAAAACAAATGAAATTAAAATTAAAAGTGCACTTGTTTCGCCAATACAGCCGCTAACAGTTCCAAAGAAACAGTCTTTTACAAGATCCATAGTTACAGGAAGAGTGCCTCCCTTTACTAAAGACATCACTGTTGCCGAAGAAATTGCATCAACTGCAGAAGATGCAGGATCTGAAAGTGACCACAAATTTACAGCACTATCAATATGAAGCCATGAAGCACCTAAAGCCGCACCAAAACTTATAAAAAGAAAAGCTCTTCCTGTTAAAGCCGGATTAAATACATTTGCTCCAAGTCCTCCAAAAAGCCCCTTTGCAACAACAACTGCAATAAATGCTCCTAAAACAGTCATCCATAATGGAGTTGTAGGAGGAAGAACTAAAGCAAGCATTAAACCAGTAACAGCCGCACTTAAATTATTTACCTGAACTTTCTGTTTAACAATCACCTGGAACAAAGCTTCAAAGGCAACACAGGAAATTACAGAAACTAAAATTGTCATTAATGCCCTAAGTCCAAAAAGCACAATACCAAAAATACTTTCGGGTAAAAGTGCAATAAGAACTAAAGCCATTATTTTTTGTGTAGACAGCCCCTTTGTAAAATGAGGACTTGAAGAAAGATATATTTCATTCTGATTAGCGTTTGTCATTTTTGACTCCCTGCATTTTTTGCTGCTTCGGCCATAGCTTTTTGAACAGCCATCTGTTCACGAACAAGAGCCTTTCCAAGACGAATGCGCTGTACAAGACGAACGTTTGCAGGACAAGTGTAAGAACAACAGCCACACTCAATACAGTCCATAAGTCCAAATCTTTTTGCTCCGTCAAGATTATTTGCCTTAAGTTCACGAATCATCATAACAGGCGTAAGCTGCATCGGACACGCTTTAATGCATTTACCACAGCCAAGACACGCACTTTCGTCAACAATATAAGTTTCTTTTTTTGTAAGGAATATTACACCGCTGGTTCCTTTTGCGACAGGAAAATTTGCATTAGTCATGGCAAAACCCATCATAGGACCGCCGGAAATTATTTTACAGACTTCACCTTTTTTTAAAGTAAACACAGAAGGAATTAAATCGCCCACTAAAGTTCCGACAGGCACGCGGATATTCATTGGAGTTTCACAGGCTCCGCCACTTATTGTAAGAGCACGTTCAATTAAAGGTTTACCCAAACGGAATGCATCACTTATTGCACAGACTGTTCCAATATTTATTATAATTGCCCCTGCATCTGCCGGAAGTTTACCAGCAGGCACTTCCCTGTTAAGACAAGCCTTTATGATATTTTTTTCACCACCCTGAGGATACTTTGTCTTAACGAGCATTACTGTAATATCATCAGAATAGCCTTTTTTATATATTTCTTCATCTAGAAGAGGTTTTATAAAAGCCTTATTTGTTTCAAGTGCAATAATTCCCTTTGCACCCATAAGATGAAGAACAATAGCCATACCGTCAATAACCTTGTCTGTATTTTCCTGGAGAGTACGTTCATCAACAGTAAGATAAGGTTCACATTCAGCTGCATTAAGAATTACAAACTCAATTTCTTTGTCTGGAGAAGGAGAAAGTTTTACATGAGTTGGAAAAGAAGCACCACCCATACCAACGATGCCAGCTTCCTTAATTCTTTCAATGGCATCTTTTGGATCACAGGTAAAAGGATCTAAGACACTCATGTAATCGCATCTGTCACTTCCATCTGCTTCAATAACTATGCACGGAACCTCGGTATTTCCAGTTACCATGCATTTTTGAATTTTCTTTACAGTGCCGGCAACAGAAGAATGTACAGGTGCGGACATAAATTTATCACTTGCAGCAATCTTCTGACCCTTAGCCACCACGTCACCAACATTAACAAGAGGTGTATTAGGTGCACCACCCATTGTTACAGGAATAGTTACAGTATTAGAGGCAGGAAAAACATCCTTTATTGCAAAAGAAGAAGTTAATTCCTTACGCTCTGGAGGGTATACGCCCCCCTTAAAGGTCCACGTTTTCATGGCAGACATTTTACTCTAATAAATAAAGTTTGTCTATTTTTCTGTCCGTTCCAAATACATTTTAATTTTTTCTAAAATTTAATTGATTTTTGCAAAACCAAAGGACGAGGCTTGAACTCTTTTCTGTTTGTATGAAAGAAGTGATTTTGAACCAAGATAAAGTTCAGCAGAAGCACCGCCGTCAAACTCAAGAGCATTAAAAGCACCCAAGGCATTAAAAATACAGGCACACTCTTCAAAAGTAAGACCTTCACTTACAGAAGGTACTTCACCCTCACAGACCAAGATGTACAATATTTTTTTGTCAGCAGAAAGACCTGCCCCGCACCTTGAATCTCTATAGCGTTTAAACGGAATAAAATGCCCGTCTTCTAAAATCTGAAAAAATCCGCCAAAGGCATAGTCAAAAGATTTTTCTTCCAAAAACCCCTGAGATTTTACAATATCAGCCTGATAGCCATCTGAAGTTTTTCTAAAACACAACGCTGCATAAGAAGAAATTTTTCTACCATATTCGGTTCCATTAATCACATGAGTTCCAAGAAGCTCTCTTTTTGAAGACAAAAGATTTCCATTAAATGGACAGGCATTTATGGCAAGAATACATTGTTTTTCTTTTGCAAAAGTTTTTGTATTTACTGAATTAAATGCACCATCTTTAAAAACCACACATTTATCCGGAAAATAAAGAAGTTTTAAATCAGATTCTTCAAGTTCTATTCTGGCAACATGATAAATTAATTTTTCACAATTAAAAGTAAAATAAGAAATACCATCGCAGACTTGCAACCATTCCACTTTATTAGGAAAAATATCACAAATATTCCTGTTTTCTACCTCAGCTTTTGGGAGTGAAATACAGGCAGTAAAAAAAAGAGGAAAAATTATTACTGATATTTTTAAACTGTTAAAAAACTTTAATTTTCTTGCATTCATTTAAAATAAAAAAGCCCCAGGTGCTTGACCCGAGGCATCTTAACCTTAGTAAGAAGTTTTTGAATCATGACCCTTATGATTTTTTTTCATAAGTTTTCTTGCCAAAGCCTTATTCTTGCGGTTAAGGATTGTAGATGGCTTTTCGTAGTATTCGCGCTTTTTATATTCACGGATAATGCCTTCTTTTTCAACCATGCGCTTAAAACGTTTGATAGCCTTTTCAAGATTTTCGTTATCGTCAACGTAAATTGTTGCCATTGTTTAATTCACCACCTATCCTGCGGCAGTTCCACAGGGACTTGTATTTTGGCAGAAATATAAATCTAAGTCAATAAGCAAAATGTTTATTTGAGCAATTTTTCTACTGTCTGCCCAATATTTTTTTACCCTAGTTTCTATTGTTAAATTCAAACTTTACAAGTATAATTTCAAGATATTCTAGTAAAAATCATTGGTGGGAAAAGTGAGTTCAGATAAAAACTTAGATCAGTTTCAAAATGTAAATATAGAAGAATTTTTTGACAGCGAAAGTGTCGCTAAAGAAAAAATTGAGTCTGGTATTATAGTTTTAACCTCACATCAGCAAAATCTTGTAAATAAATTAAAGGAAGCTCTTGCACAAAAAGCACCAGACCGTCTTGAACGCCTTAACTCAAGATTTAATGACATAAATCAGCTAGCACAGGCAATTGCAAGATTCCCTTCTCTTTTGGAAAGAACAAATACAACTCAGTCTGTAAGAACACCGCAGGCACTTGTTGACAGCCTTATTTCTTACCAGGAAGAAGGAGACACAACACTTCACATGCCTTCAAAAGCAATCTTAGGCAAAGGATTTCTTGTAGCAAAAATACATACTTTTTTTTCAATGTCAAAGCTTGCAAAAAACTATGCGGAATTTGATGAAAAAGCCGTAAAAGAATATACAGACGAAACAATAAGTATGATGTTTACGCTTATGGCAGAAGACGTTTACTTAAATTTAATAAGCGATAAAAATCTTCCACTTGACTTCAGACAGCAGTTAGCCCTCTCACTTATTATTCTTTGGGAACACAGAAGCGACCAGACAATTTCAGACATTGCACCAGTTTTACAGAATGTATGGTCAGCCCGCAGAACACTTGCCCCTGCTTTTGGGACAATGATGGGAACCAGTGAACTTCTTTTAGTAAGCATTCAAATGGATGAACAATGGACTAAATTTATAAAACACAGACTTGGAGATCCCGATGTTTCGGAAGCCATGGAGGAATTTTTATTTGGACTTTCCTATGAACAGATTTTAAGACTGCGCGACATTCTTAAAAGTCAGGGAATAAAAGCAATCGGTCGTGATGAAGTAAGTACATATCTTGGAGAGCGCGTAAAAACTGATATTTCACTTGACTATAGGGACTTCTACCTTTTGTATACAGTAAGACGCGATAATGCCCGTGTAAGAAGAAGACTGCATTTGCCAGGTCCAAAAAAGACACTGGAGGACCACTTCTTTGCCTTTGTAATGGAATTAAACAGGGAAAAACAAAACAATGACAACTTTGCAAAATGAAGAAAAAAAATCTTCCTACCACTTTGGTGAAAAAATAAGAAATATCCGCGAAAAAAACGGTCTTACCTTAAAATACGTCGCACAAAAAGCAGGGGTAAGCGAAAGTCTTGTAAGCCAGATTGAACGGAACCGTGTTTCACCTGCAATTGATACACTTCTTGCAATCGCAGATGTCTTGGATATAAACCTGGAATATCTTTTTGAAGAATATTCTCACCGCAGACCAGTACAGATTATCCGTAACGGTGAAAGACGTTCAATAAATGAAGACAGTGTTATTTTTGAAGAATTAGCACAGCCTTGTGAACAGGACAAAGAACACGCAATAGAGTGTTACACTATTACAATTCCAGTTGGAAATAAAACCCACCGCGGTAACTACGGACACTTAGGCAGAGAGTTTGGCATAATTACAAAAGGCAAAGGAGTTTTACACTACGAAAACGAAAGTTTTGAACTTAATGAAGGAGACAGTGTAAGTTACAGTGCTTCTTCACCACATACATTGGAAAATACCGGAAATACAGAACTTACTGCAATTTGGGTTGTAACTCCGGCACAGAGATTTGTTTAAAGGACAGAGTTTCCTACAAAAAAAGCAGCAGGGTAATAATATGAATTCAGCAGACAAAAACGATTTTTTTAATAATGCCCCCCTTGAAAAAACAATTAAATCTCAGACAGATACAGATTCTTCCCCAGTAGAAGAAATTTCTTTAGATGATTTTTTAGACAGCGAAAGCACTTCTAATCAAAATACAGACAATAAAAATTCCACAGAAGAAACCATTAGTCTTTCTACAGATGACTTTATAGGAACAAAAAAGGCACCTCCTAAAATGAAGACTGTCATTCTCATATTAAGTCTGTTTACTTCAATTTCGCCTTACATTTTTATAATGACTCTTGCCCTTTTATCTCATCTTTTTACAATTAAAGAACTTTTAACAATTTTTGAGATTCCGCTTGTATACATAATTTTTGCAGTGAATTTATTTTTGCCTTTCATACATTTTTTTGCGTTCAATAAAGCATTTGCACAATATGACAAAAGCAGTGAAAGTACCAAAAAAATTAATTTTCTTGCAAACACCTACAGACTGATAGTAATTGCAATTCCCCTTACAATCGACATACTTTCTGCAATTCCGCTCTATGCGATTGCAAAAACTTATGGAAATGATGTTGAATTTATTCCGCTACTATTTACAATTACTGCAGGAAATCTTTTACCAATAACATTTTTCTATCTCCTGTATATTGAAAAATACGAAAAATTCCTTAAATTTATTGAACTTACAAAAGAAAATACAACTTTTAAACTTACATGCAAACACACTTATGTATGTGTATCAGGACTTATTTCTTTAGCAATGGCTTCTGTAGTTCCTTTTATGACAAAGGCAAATACAGGACTTTCTGCATACCAGATTTTTATTCAATGCGTTCTGCCTATTGATGTAATCGTAATTATTTTTTGTTCAGTAAACACTTACATAATTGCAAAGGAAACAAAAAGACGTGTTGACAGAATTACAGATTTTGCTGACTCTCTTGCAAATCGTGACTACACAAGAAAAAATCTTCCTATCACAAGCCGTGATGAATTTGGTCTTCTTGCAAAAGCCCTTAATCAGTTCTTCTTTATTACAAAACATCTTCTTGAAGAATTCCGTGATACTGTAGTCGTTTCAAATTCTACAGCAGATGAACTTTCTGAAAACATGAACATTACTACAAGTACAATCAAGGAAATTCTATTTTCAATTTCTGAAGTAAATACTCACATGGCAAAACAGGAAGAAAATGTTAATTCAATAAATGAATCAGTATTTACAATACTAAATAACATTAATTCCCTTAACACAAGCATTGCATCCCAGTCTTCTGCCGTAACACAAACTTCTGCTTCCATAAATGAAATGGTAGGCAACATAAAACACGTAAGCAGTATTCTCGAAACAAACACAAAAAGCGTTATGAGTCTTAGTAATGCAAGTGGTCTTGGCAGACAGAAAGTTGAGGAAGCCGTAAGAACCAGCCAGTCAATTTTAAATGATTCAGGAAGTCTTCTTGAAGCTGCTGGAATCATTCAATCAATTGCAGAACAAACAAACCTTCTTGCAATGAATGCAGCTATTGAAGCAGCACACGCAGGAGACGCAGGTAAAGGCTTTGGAGTTGTCGCAGACGAAATAAGAAAACTTGCAGAACAGTCAAACAGTCAAGGTAAAGTTATTACAGAAAGTCTTGACAAATTCTCACAGGAAATAAAACTTGTTGCTCAAAGAACAAAGGAAGTTGAAGATCAGTTCCAGATTATCTACAATTTTGCCCAAGAAGTTAAAAAGCAGGAAGAAGCAATTGCAGGCTTTATGACAGAGCAGTCTGCAGGTTCAGAAGAAGTTTTACTTGCAATGAAAAACATAAATGACATTACACTTTCTGTAGATAATGGTAACCACAACATGCTTTTAAGCGGTAAACAGATTGAAGAAAAAATGCACACCCTCGATCTTGCAACTAAAAAAATGACCGCTGCCATGAAAGAAATGACTGACAGTACAGAAAAAATAATTACTGCTATTGAAGGAGTTGAAGAATGTACAACCCGTAACCAGGCAGGAATTGGTAATCTTGGTGTCGAAATTGAATTTTTTAAGCTTCAGGAAACAGACAAGCAATGAAGAAATTAAAATACATCCTACCACTTTTACTTTTATTTACATATTCTGCTTTTGGGCAGAAAAAAAATCTTACAATTCAGGCAAGCGACTGGAAAAATAAAAGCTTTGGCAGTGAACTTCCTTCATGGCTTTTAGATACGGACACATTAAATTTTACAGCAATTAAAGCAAAAAATAATTTAAAAGAAAAACTTCTTGTAGTTGTTTATTCAGAAAATAAAAATTTAAATGAAGCACAAAAAAATGCAGACTCTTTTGAATACTCTCCCCTGCTTGCAAAAAAAATCCACACACTGTTAACTGATGATAAAATAAAACTTGAAGAACTTAACCTTAAGGCTGAAAATTTAAGACTAAGCGGTTTTTATAAAATTGAAGACACATGGATAAAAACTTTTACTACAGATAATGACAGTCAGAAAACAAAAGAAAGCTACACTGTCGCAAGTATTTATGCGATAAACAAAAATGACTTTACAACTATGCTTAATTTTTACCTTGAAAACTTAAAGGAATTTCTACCTCAGTTAACTGAAGAAAAAAAACAAAATGCAATAAATAAAATGCTTCTTAATGATTACCTGTTTTGTGCAGACAGTCTTTAAAACATAAGTTCAAGTTAAATCCTTTAATTGACTATAGACCTTCAAATCAGTAAAATATGCCACAAAATGGGAAGTTACCTGCATCATTTGCAAAAAAAGGTGCTTCCATAAATTAAGAGGAATAAACAATGCCTTACTCAGAGCCAACAAACCTTGCTGTGGTAGCCTGTCCAGGTGGAGAAAAATTTGCTAACGAAGTTATTTCTCACCTTCGCCACATGTACAAACACCGCTTTTCATTAAAAAGCGACGTCATCGCAAAACGCTACGAACTTGACAAGAATAAGCTCGTTCAGCAGATTAATCTTGAAAATGATTTAAGAACAAGTGATCTGTGCATACGCGGAAAAATTGATGAATACCGTGTACCTCTCTTCAAAGTAAATACACGCTTTACTTATTTTGCAAACGGAGAATTCAAAACTGAACTTCTAGAATGTATCCGCGGTAAAGATGTTTATATTTTCCAAGACTGTGAAAACCATGAAGTAATTCCTCTTAATGACGGAAAAAATATGATGAAATTAAGCGTTAATGACCATGTAATGTCTTTACTGGTAACTATTGACGCCGTACGCCAGGCTGGTGCAAAAAATATTACACTTGTACTGCCAGCCTATCCATATAGCCGCCAGCACAAAAAGAAGAGCCGTGAAGGACTTACAGCAGCACTTTTAGGACACATTTACGAAAACATGGAAGTTAAGAGAATTATTACACTTGACCTTCATTCACGTGAAATTGTAAATGCCTTTAGTCACACTCACTGCGAAAACCTCCATGCTTCTTACCAGATTATCCGAGAACTTGCAAAAATTGTTGATCTTGCCCACGGAACAGAAGACCTAGTTGTAGTAAGTCCTGACACTGGTGCCATTGATCGCAATAAATTCTATGCTTCAGGCTTAAACAAACCTCTTGCAATGATTTATAAAGAAAGAGATTACTCAATTGTTACTCAAGATGCAAAGAATACAAACATCAAGAGCATAAAACTTTTGGGTGACGTAAAAGGAAAAGTTGCCTTTCTTGCAGACGATATGCTTGGAACTGGAGGAACTCTTCTTAAAGCTATGGGCTTCCTGCATGAACAGGGGGCTACAAAAGTTATCGCTGCAATCAGTCTGCCATACTTTACAGGAAATGCCATAGAACAGTTTGATGAAGCTTACAAGCAGGGACTTTTCTACCGCATCATTGGTACAAATGCAGTTTACCACGAAGAACTTTTAAAGCGCGAATGGTATATAAGCACAAATGTAAGCGGACTGTTTGCAAATGTAATTACAAGAATTCATCACGACCAGTCTCTTAGCGAACTTCTTGACAACCGCAATATCATTGAAAAGCTTGTTAAAAAAGACGCAGCCTCTGGTGAAAAAGAAGGCAAAAAATAATTTATAAATGACCGGTACAGTTTTCTGCGTTGACATTGGCACAAGTGCATTAAAAGCAGCAATCATTGACTCTACCGGTAAAGTTCTTTCTTCTTTTACAAAAGAATTTACAGAACAAAATACAAAAACGGCAGCCCTTGAGTGGAAAAAAACATTCATTGAAGCTGCCGTTTATTTTTATTCAAATCCTTTACTTCCAAAAACAACATCTGTCTGCATAAGCGGAAACGGTCCGACATTAGTTTTACAGTCAGGTCTGACACTTTTATGGAAAGAGGAAATAAAACAAACTACTTCTTCCCTTTTTTTAGACAGACTTTTATTCTTAAAAAACAATTTTCCAGATGAATGGAAAAAAAGTACACACATTTTTAGCGGTCCTGAATTTTTAATTTATCAGTTAACAGACAAAGCACTTACAATCTTACCTCAAAAAGAATATAAAAATACATACTGGACAAAAGAACTTCTTTTACAAAACAGCTTTAGTCATTCTGACATAAAAAAACTTCCTCCATTCTGCCCGCCAGGAACTTTTGCAGGAACCTTAAATAAAAAAATAAGAAAAGAAATTTTAAAAAAAACAGATTCCTTACCGCAAAAAATAAAAGTCTACACAGGAGCACCTGATTTTATTTCTGCCCTGATTGGAACAGCAACACTTTTTGAAGAAAAACTATGCGACCGCTCTGGTTCAAGTGAAGGCTTAAACTTATGCACAAAGAATGCAATTTATTCACCAGGAATAAGAACCCTGCCTTCGATTGTAAATGGACTGTGGAACGAAAGCGTGCTTATTACAGAAAGCGGTTCTCTTTTAAAAAAAGCAAAAGACATCTTTGACAAAAAAAACAAAAGCACATCATCATGGGATTATTTTTTTGAAAGCACACTCAATAAAGATTGTGAAGAAAAAATTATAATTAATTCCCTTGTAAAAAAAATAAAAGATGCAATTTCTTTACTTGAAAAATCTTACGGTAAAAAAATAAATGAAATGACAGTTACCGGAGCTCAGGCAGAAAGCCCTTTATGGATTAAATACAAGGCAAAGGCATGCTCAATAAAAATAAATATTCCTCAGGAAGACAATGCAGAACTTCTAGGTAACGCAATAATTACATTTACTGCTCAAAAAAAATTTTCTTCCCTACAGGAAGCTGCAACTTTAATGTGTAGAATAAAAACATCCATCGGGTAAAAAATGATTATTCATAAAATTCCAGATAAACTTAAGACAATTATTTTTGACATAGATGGAACTCTTTATACAAATAAACTTTATGTATTTGAGCAGGTTGACGTTCAGATAAGGCACTTTGCCCACATTAAAGGCATAAGCGAAAAAGAAGCACGTCATGAAATTGAAAGTTACAGAAAAACTTACGCTGCAAGCCATGAAGGGAAAAAAATCAGTTTAGGAAACACTCTGCTTGCTTTTGGAATCTCAATAGAAGAAAGTATTGACTGGCGTAACAAACTTCTTGAACCGCACAGATTTCTGCACAAGGACATAAAGTTAATCAAAACACTTTCAAAACTTAAAGAAAAATATTTCCTTATTGCCTTAACAAACAATCCTGTTCTTGCGGCTCAAAAAACTCTTGATGCTATCGGCATAAAAGATTACATTCCAGAAATAATTGGACTTGACAGTTGCATGAAGTCAAAACCTTCAAAAGAAAATCTTGAACTTGCTGTAAAACTTTCACACTGCAAAGAAGAAGAATGTCTTTGCATCGGTGACAGATATGACATTGATATTGCCCTGCCACTTACCCTTGGAATGGGAGGCATTACAGTAAAGGGTGTTGAAGAAGTCTACTGTCTGCCAGATATTCTTAACACATGCAGTCCTTAAATAATTTTTCTATTTCAGTCTCAAATTCATCTGTAGAAGATTTAAGTTCATTTAAAAAAGAATTATCTTTTAAAGTTCCATAAACTGCTTCCATTTCATCTTTATTTCTAAATGTAATTGCACGGAAGTAATCATTATAATCTTTTTCGCGCGAAGAAATAGAAGATTCAAGAATATTCATTGAAACTAAGGCAACATCTTTAGTTATATCCATAAAAATTTCTTTTGTAAAATCCTTAACAGGTTTTGCATATAAAAATTCAAGTATATGCACGGCATAACGAGCCTTATATTCAAGATAATTTTCCTGGCACGTATCATAATAAGCATGTACCTGTTCCCAATTTTTAAGTGAATCATTTTTTATAAGTTCAAAAAGTTCATCAATTTTTTCCTGTGCAATTACCTGTCCGCCAACATTAAGCCATTTTTCGTAAAGTTTATTTTCTTTTATTTCTTCTAAATCATTTTTACTTAGAGAATTTTTATTATGTTCCTTACACCATTTTATAAGAGTATCAGAAGCAAAATATTTTAACACCCTTCTGTATTCCCTATAGGCCTGGGCAGGCTTATAAATTACAGCACCATATTTTTTCTGACAACGGTCATCCAATAATAAAAACTGAGATTCACTATTTTGATGCAGATAATCTTTTGCAATCTGATAAAGTTCACTTTTTTGGCTAGCCTTTGCCATTGCAGAAAATTTAGCATGAATATTTGCATCACTTTCTTTTACTGTCATTTTTTTATAGTCTTCTTCATCAAGCAAAAGATAACGTTCTGTAAGTTCAATCAGTCTATCTAAAGCACTTAAGATTTCCTGCATTGTATCTGGTGCAAAAGGATTAGTTTCTATATGCTGAACTTTTACAATTCTCTTATCTCTTTTAATAAACTTTGATTTATTTCTGGCAATTGCAAACATGTTATACAAAAACCAGTAAGCCGGAATTATATGAATTGTCTTGTCTTCTGGATTTGAAGCAACTAAAGAAAATGGATAAGTAATATTTAATTCATTTATATAACTTCCTTTAGAAACAAGAACAAAACTTGCAAACTTTGAATTATGCTTAAAATCAGAACAAAGTCCCGGCCAAAATCCACGACCTGCAATCATTTCTCCATCAGGTGAACGCGAATTATGATTACTTCCAATCGTTGCACCCGAGGCAATATTAGACTGTCCCATCACAGTTGAAGCAATTAAAAATGAAGAATTGTGATGCTGCTCATGGAAAGGAAAAATAAGATTATTAAGCATTTCACAGCATGAAACAGTTGAATTGTCA
>CAZALL010000033.1:0-14488 GCA_964485955.1 uncultured Treponema sp.
CGTAATTTTCATATACTTTCCCTTAAATAAAGATTTTATTTAATGACTCTATTGCCTTTAAATTTATTTCTTCAACACGCTTACGTGCCAAAGATTTATACATAGAATAAATATTTTTATCAGTAAGTAATTGTGTTAATTTATTTACAAGCATATCAACATTCCCAACATCAAATAAAAGCCCATATTTTTCATCTTCAAAAATATCCCTTGGACCTGCAATACAATCGCTTGAAATTACTGGGCAGTCACAAGAAAGCGCCTCATTAATTACAAGCGGAAATCCTTCTGATTTTGATGACAGAACAAAGACTTTTGCATTTTTCATCCATGCATAAGGATTTTTTTGTAAACCTGTAAAAACAATACGTTCACTTTCACCGGAACAAAGAGCATGCTGTTTTATTTTTTCAAAATCTTCTCCATTACCAACAAGAACAAGTGAATATTTATCTTTTAAATCACTATCAAGTTTTTTATATGCATCTATAAGTGTATAAAAATCTTTTGAGCGATTATCAAATCTGGCAACCATCAAAATATAATCTTTATCAAAAGAAATTTTTTCATTCTTCAGACTGTCTATTATTTTTAAATCTGTTAGATTAAAGCAAAGTAAAATTCTTTCTAAAAATGATTTACCAAAGACTTTACAGAACTCTTTTTTTTGAGTGTTACAAATACAAACAATATTATCAAATCTTTTTAAAAACTTTTTATAAAGAAAAAAATATTTTGAATTAAAATAAGCATTTGGATTACAATGGCACCATGATAAATGTCGTTTTGCCTTTATAAAATATGAAACTAAAATTGTTGAAATTGTATCAGAAAAATTTATTACGCAAAATTCTTGAGGATTATTTATAATTTTTTTATTTATATAAGCAGCTAATCTAAATAAATTAAAAAAAGAAAAAATTCCATTAAGTGGATATTTATCATTCTCTATAAGAGATACATTTTTGGGTAACTGCTTTAACAAATTTTCATCATATTTTTTATGAATAGGCAAAAGTAAAATATTTTTATCTGGTATATTTGAGGCAATATTTAAAAATACTCTTTCTACACCGCCTGTCATAAACTGATTAGTCACAAATATATAAGTCATTTTTTTCACCTTAAAAATTTAATTACACAAATTTTTCTTTACTAAATCTACAATTTTTTGTGTAGCATTACCATTTTCAAAACTGCCAAAATATTCATGATTTTTTTCTATAGTTTTATTATATTCATCCTGCTTAAAATTAACGATTAGCTTTTCAAGTTCATCATTAGTTTTTGCAATAGAAAAACCCCATGTTTTAGGATCTGTATAAAAGCCCCAGTTTTCTTTATATATTTCCATGTTTGGACAAAAAAGAATACAAGGCTTTTTTGTAAGTGAAAAATCCCACATACTTGAAGAATAATCCGTAATAAGCATGTCTGCTGCACACAAAAGTTCCTGCATATTAGGATAGGTTGAAAAATCTGCATCATATAAAACTTTACTTTCTACCTTATCAAAATAATGGCCTCGATATGCTAAAAAGACATTTTTATTAAATCGTTTTTTGGCAGCATTTTTTAAAAGTCCAAGATTTAGCTTCCAGTCAATATCAACTGTTATCCCCTGATCAAATCTACAGTAAGTTGGTGCATAAAGAATTAAAAAAGAATCTTCTGGAATATTAAATTTTTTATAAACTTTTAATCTTTCTTCTTCAATTTTTTTTGAGTCAAAGAAAATATCATTTCTTGGAAGACCTATAGGTAAGAATTTTTTTTCTTCAATAAGCATTGAATCTTTCATAACACTAGTAAATGCTTTAGAACTTGAAATAAAATATGTAATGTTTTTTGCATTTCTTTGTTCGCTTTTTCTTAATTCTTTAGAATCTTTTATACTTATTCCTATTTTTTTATATGCTCCGCCACCATGCCATGTATTTATTAAAATCTGCTTTTTTATGCGAAAAGGAACCCATGAAGAAAATCCTGTATTTGAAAAAAGAAATTTACTTGTAATATTTTCAACTATATATGAAAAAGAATTCTTTTTTACGAATTTTATATTTTTATAACTATCTAGAAGTTTATGATGTTCTTTATTATTTGAACACCAGACAATTTTTAAATCGGGACATTCTTTTGATAAAGCCTGACTTATATAAAAAGGACTGCACGAAATTGAAGAGCCTTCAAAAGAAATAAATAATGCCTTTTTTTTATTAACTGGCAAAATCCACAGTATGCGTAAAAAAAATCTCAGCAGTGATTTTATAAAAGATTTTATCATAACTTTCTCTCTTTAATTTATACTCTCATTCCTTCTATCATTCTTCTATATGCTTCTTCAAGTCCAACACTTGGCTTCCAGCCAATACTTGACAGTTTTTCTACGTTGAGGTTGAGGTTGAGGTTGAGGTTGGGAGCATACTCGGCAGGGTTTTCTATGTCAAACAAGACTTTAATTTTTCCGCCTGCAATTTTATCTGCAATCATTTGTGCAGTTTCTTTTATTGTCACAAAAGTTTCTGGATTTGCAGCAGTATAAGTTTCTCCTTTTAATCCGTTTTTTAAAACTGTTAAAATCGCTGTCAATGCATCTTTTGTATACAAAACAGGGCGTTTAGTTTTTCCTTCTGTTTTTAAAACAATATTTTTATTTTCAATTACACATCTAGAAAAATAAGCTGCAACTCTTGTGTCATCATAAGAAATTCCCGGACCAAAAGTCTGTGTAAGACGAACAGATTTTACATTCAATCCATATTCACTGGCAAAACAAACGCAGAGATTTTCACACATACGCTTGCTTTCCATATAACTTGAACGCGGTAAAGAAATATCTATATATCCTAAGTCTTTTTCACGCACCTGACCTTTTCCGTCTGTAATTCCAAATGCTTCCATACTTGAAAGATATACAAATCCCAAAACATTTTTTTCTTTTGCAAAACGGAGCATATTTAAAGTTCCGTTAACAGCAGTATCAATTGTTTCTACAGCATGATTTATAAAATCTTTAGATGAAGTTATACTTGCTCCATGGATTACAAAATCAATTTTTTCATTTATTTGAGGAATATTTAAAACATCTCCTTTAATAAATTGTAGGAGTGGCTCTTTATACTGTTCCTTAAAAACAGACTGGGCTTTTTCTAAATTTCTTGCAAGAGCAAAAATTTTTATTTGTGCATTATCTTTTTTATTTAAAAACAAAAGATACTTACAAAGCTGACTTCCCAAAAGACCTGTTGCACCTGTTATAAAAATTGACTTTGTGTATAAAAAAGAAAAATCATAATCTTTATAGGTAGCTTCAAAATCTTCCTGCAAAATTTTATCTAAGTTCATTTATTCCTCTTTTTATAATCCAAATATCTGCTGATTTTCACGCACTTCGTACAAAGCTTTAAATGTATAAAAATCCGCAGGTGTTGTAATTTTTATATTGTCAAAATTTCCCTGAACTGTATAAAGTTCATGACCGTAAAATTTCATAAGGGAAGCACTGTCAATCATATTTAAATTTCCATCTACCCTTGCCTTTTTATGAGCATCAAAAAGTTCATCAACGTAAAAACATTGAGGTGCTTTTGCATGGAAACACTTGCTTCTGTCTGTAATTGTTTCAATTCTTCCGTCATCAAGCGTTACTATTGTTTCAATCGCTGGCGTTACAGTAATTGCAGAGCCTTTTTCTTTTACAGTTTTTATACAGTCAGAAATCAAATCTTCATTAACAAAAGGTCTAACCCCATCGTGTACTAAAACAATGTCATCAGCTACAGAAAATTCTTTTATTGCACAAAGACCATTGTAAATTGACTCCTGTCCTGTCGCACCACCTGGAACAATTTTTTTTACTTTATCTATCTCGTATTTACTAAGCAATTTTTCAAGATAAGAAATCCAGTCTTTTATACACACAATCACAATGCCGTCAATTTCCGTATGATTTTGAAAATTTTCAAGCGTATGAACTATAAGTTCTTTTCCATAAAATTGAATAAACTGTTTTGGTCTGGCCCGACTGTTCATACGCGTGCCACTACCACCTGCAAAAATTAATGCGTAATTCATCTATTTTATATTCCACCTGCTTATAATAATCAATTTTTTAAAAAATCCCCTATGACTTTTTTTTGTGATTATATCTTCATAATGATTCCATAAAAATTTTATTTCTTTAATGCCAATTTTTTTATTTTTAATATTATTTATAAACTGATATAATTCCGCAAACTCTTCTTTTTGCGTTCCATATTTTTTTACAATTTCTTCAAAACGATAAAGAAGATCTGTTTTTACACCAGTAAAAAATATTTTTATCTTTGAAAATAAAGCATTCAAAAAAGTTCTTTTTACTTTATTATGAAACAAAAAAGAAACATTATTTCCATGCTGGCGATAATTATTAATTACATCAAACGTATATGCAATTTTATTTTCCATGCAAGCACACCATGAAAACCAAACATCGTGATATTTTATTTTTTCTGGAATTGGAATACAGTTTTTTACAAAATCAGAACGAAGAAGCATTGAAGTACCTTGAAAAGGATTTCCTGTAAAAGCAAGCCTGTAAAAAACAGTTTCTGGATTAAAAAAGAAAAGTCCGTCAACTTCATTTAGATTCTTACCAAGGGAGTTTCCATTTTCATCAACCATTAGAGCATTTCCACACGCCAGGCTGTGATTACCGATTATTGAAAAAAGTTTTTCAAGATGATCTTTAGTCCATATATCATCCTGATCGCTTAATGCAATAAAATCTCCCGAACAAAAAGAAATCGCCCTTTCAAAATTCTTTTTAAAACCTAAATTATGTTCATTTACAAAAACTTTAATGCGTTTATCTCTTGCAGCATACTCATTTAAAATCTGCACAGTAGAATCAATTGAACAATCATCACAGATAATAAATTCAAAATATTGCAGGCTTTGTGCTAAAATTGATTCCATCTGCTCTTTTATATATTTTTCCCCATTGTATGTTGCCATTACAACAGAAATTTTTGCACAATCATTCATACCTTTCTATCTTAGTGCAAATATTCCATAAATTCTACTCTTCTTTACCTTTGAAAAATAACAAAACTACTGTATAACTCTAATTTTGAAAAACACGATCAGGTAGGAATTATTGAATGCAAAGCAAGTAACAACAGAGCAACAAGTATGAAATTTGTTCTTGCAAATAGTAAAAAATATAAAAATTCCAGAGGCTGTCCAATAAATTTTAAGACAACCCCAATTAATTTCATAATACTGGACTTTTTTATATATCTTTTAGCATTTGTGAATAATAACGATTTTCAATTTCGCTTAAAGGAATATCACACATTTTTAAAATATCATGAAGTTTTTGCTGGGCAGTTTCTACAATTTTTGTATCATTTGAAGAAGATAAAATTTCTATTTCAATAAAATCACCTAAAGGAGGAACATTACAAAGTTCAATTGTTGCACCAAGATATGTCCAACTTTCAACTTCCTTGTGCTTTGTAAGTTCTATTTTAAAGCCTGCATCATTTATAAAAGACAAAAATGCATCTGGCGAAGAAAGTGTACATTCTTTTTCGTCATTTACTTCTGTGTCAGAAAGAGTTTCTTTTTGCTTGTAGGTTAAAATAAAAGTATCTGTTTTATCTGTAAGATTACTTTCTTTTCGTAAACGAACTTTAATTTTATCCTTAGAAAAATACTGGTCATCACGGACAAGTGAGTTTTTATACACCGCAAAAGAGTTTAATTTTTCTTTTAGTGCATTTTTATCTTTTACGTGAGCCTTTAGTTCAATTTCAAACATCTTATTCCCAGCCAAATGTTGCAGGAGGTTTATTTGTAAGGTCATAGAAAATTGCATCAACATAAGGAAGCAAAGCAATTTCTTTTACCATTTCCTTAACAAGTTCCTGTGGCAGATGGGCAAATCTTGCTGTCATGACATCTTCACTTGAAACAGGGCGTAAAACTATTGAACAGTGATCTTTCTGTGATGCATAAGGCAAGTTGATTGTAAGATGCTGGAAAATTTTTGAATACCATCCTTCTCTATGAAGTAAAGTAAGCACAATGTTATCTGCTTCTCTTGTCTGATCAAGTCGATTTTTATCACAGTAACCTTCTGTTAGCTTCATGTCTTCAAGTTTTACATCTGGATTTTGATAAAGTTTAATTACAGTTCTGTTTACTAGAGAACAGCTGTTTGTAATCTGACTTGATGCCTGTTCAAGTTTTTCCCATTTTTTTGGAAGATGAAAAAATCCATTTTCTTCTTGTGCAAAAGTAAGAACGCATGGAAAACGGTATGTTCTAAAGTCCCCTTGAACACCAACAGAGCGTACTGGAAGAACTGTGCGTGTAAGTGACTGGCTGCAGTGTTCACAGAACATTGTCAATTCTACTTTTTGAACTTCTTGTCCGGCCTGTGCAATTTCTGCTTTTGTTTCTTCACTTATATTTCCGTCTGAACACAAAACATTTATGCTAAGTCCAGGACCCGGGAACGGATGACGCATTACAAGTTCATCACAAAGACCTAGCTTTTTTCCAATAATGCGAACTTCGTCTTTATAAAGATTTTTTAAAGGTTCAATAATAAGTCCTTGGGCAATTAATTTTTGTATACCGTCAACTCTGTTATGATGAGTTTTAATAACCTTTGAATTTTTTGTTCCGCCCGACTCAATAATATCAGGATAAAGAGTTCCCTGTGCCAGCATCCATTTTGATTCTTCAAGCTTTTGAGCTTCAACAACTGCATTTCTTACGCTGATAAAATTTTCACCAACTGCCATGCGTTTTTTCTGAGGGTCTGTTAAATGATCAACTGCCTTAAGAAAACTTTCGCTTGCATCTTCTACAATAAAATTATTAAAACCGTATCTATGATATTGTTCTGCAACATTTTTGCTTTCATTTTTTCTCATAAAGCCGTTGTCAATATGAAGTCCTAAAACTCTTTCCTGACCTAGAGCTTTATTAAGCAGGGCAAATGCAACAGTTGAATCAACACCGCCACTAAGAAATAAAAGTACATTTTTGTCGCCGGCTGATTTTTTTATGTCATCAAGAATAAAATTTAATACTGCATCTTCATCCCAGTTAATTTCCATTCCGCAATAATCTGCAAAGTTTTTAAATATTTTATTTCCCTGAGGAGTGTCTTTTACTTCACAATGACACTGAAGCGAAAATCTTTTTTTACTTAAATTCTGTAAAGCAGCATAAGGACAATCTTTTGTTACTGCAATTACTTCAAAGCCTTCACCTGCCTTAAGAACAGCATCCTGGTGGCTCATCCAGACTTGTGCAGGAAAAGAAATGTCTTTAAATAACGGAGAAGTTTTTCCCTCCTGTGTAAGTTCAAGCTGAGCAATTCCAAATTCACCAACTCTAGCTTTTCCAACTTCACCCTTATAGCATTTTGCCATAAGCTGATGACCGTAACAAAGACCTAAAATTGGTATCGGTAAACTTAAAATTTCTTCATTAAAATCTGGAATATCTTTATCATAAACAGAAGCTGGACCTCCGCTAAAAACAATTCCTTTTGCATTTTCAAAAGCACTAAGCGGAGCACTAGGAAGTGCAATTTCTGAATAATAACCAAGCATACGAAATCTTTTTGCAATAAGATGTGCATACTGGGAACCAAAATCAAGAACAACTATTTTTGAACGTTCCATAAAATACTCCAGAAAATTTTACTATAAGGGCATTTCTAAAAAATCCCCATAATTTTACTTACCGCTGTTTTTAATTGAAGCTGCAATAAAATCTCTAAAAAGCGGACCTGCCTTATTTGGACGCGATTTAAATTCCGGATGGAACTGTCCTCCAAGCATCCATGGATGATCAGGCACTTCTACAATTTCTACAAGATTACGTTCAGGATTTATACCCGAAATTATAAGTCCTGCCTTTTCAAGATCATTTTTAAATTCGTTATTAAATTCATAGCGGTGACGATGACGTTCCCAAACTGTAGTTGAACCATAAGCTTTATGTGCTAAAGTTCCTTCTTTTACAGTACATTCATATTTTCCAAGACGCAGTGTACCGCCTAAAATTTTTCCATTTTGATCCGGCATAAGTGCAATAACAGGATGCTTTGTGTCTGGATCAATTTCGCTTGAATGAGCATCCTTCCAGCCAAGTACATGACGGGCATATTCAATTACAACAATTTGCATTCCAAGACAAATTCCAAAATATGGAACTTTATGAGTGCGGGCATATTGAGCAGTGTAAATCATTCCTTCAATTCCACGTGAACCAAATCCGCCTGGAACAATAATACCGTCTGCATTTTTTAAAGTTTCCTCAGTTATTTTTTCATCAGTAAGTTTTTCTGAATCAACCCATTCAATTTCAACTTCAGCTTCATTTGCAATACCACCGTGCGTAAGACTTTCTACAACAGAAAGATAGGCATCATGAAGTTCAACATATTTTCCAACAAGTGCAATCTTTACCTTACGCTTTGGATTTTCAAAAACGTTTACCATTTTTGCCCAGTCTTCAAGATGAGTAGTAAGTCCGTCAAGATTTAAAATCTTACATACAGCATTACCAAGTCCTTCTTTTTCCATATTAAGCGGAACTTCGTAAATTGATTTTGCATTAAGATTTTGAATTACACAGTCTGTATCTACATTGCAAAACTGTGCTAGATGAACTCTTGTGTTTTCAGAAAGCGGAACTTCTGTCCTAAGCATAAGAATATCAGGCTGAATACCTAACTCCTGAAGTTCCTTAACAGAATGCTGGGTTGGTTTAGTTTTTATATCCCCTGAGCGACTTAAATGAGGAACTAAAGTTAAGTGAATGTAACAGCAATTTTCTTCGCCAACCTGATATTTTATCTGTCTTATAGCTTCAATAAACGGGAGAGATTCTATATCGCCTACTGTACCGCCTATTTCTGTAATAATTACATCAGCATTTGTTTCTTTTGTAGAAAGAAGCATGCGTCTTAAAATTTCTTCAGTTACGTTTGGAATTACCTGAACTGTACCGCCATTATATTTTCCTTCACGTTCATTGTTTAATACAGAAAGATAAACGCGACCTGCAGTAGTATTACTACTCTGTGAAAGTGTTGCATCAGTAAAACGTTCATAGTGCCCAAGATCAAGATCTGTTTCCGCACCATCATCTGTTACAAAAACTTCTCCATGCTGAATTGGATTCATTGTTCCCGGATCTATATTTAAATAAGGGTCAAATTTCTGATTAACAACTTTTAAACCGCGGCTTTTTAAAATAAGTCCTAAAGAAGCTGCTGCAATTCCTTTTCCAAGACCACTAACAACTCCACCTGTAATAAAAATGTACTTTGTCATAAAATTTCCCTTAAATTATATTCTACCCGTATGTCTAAAAAAATATTCCACGATTATAGACCAAAATCTTCTCTTCGTCCATTGTAAACCTTGGCAAAATAAGAACTTATGTGAGACAATGCCGCTTTAGTAACCTTAGGATTTCTGTCTAAAAGTGACTGAAAAGTTTCTTTTGGAATTGTAATTAAAGTTGTATCTTCACACGCAATAGCACTTTCATTACGTCCTTCTTCAATCATGCAGGCTTCTTCTCCAAAAAATGCACCGGTTTTTAAATACTGAGTTTTTGAAGAATGCTTAATTTCTACACTTCCCTTTACAATGTAATATGCATCACTTCCCAAATCATCTTTTTTATAAATTGTTTCGCCCTGGGCAAATTTTAAAATATTTTTCTTATTATAAATAATATAATCCGGACGAATAAAAAGCTTTCTCTTTAATTTTGAAAAAAATCCACTTTCACTTTCGTCAGGTAAAAGATAAAGTTCAGCAAGTAATAATTCATCAAAAAACTGACTTACATAAAGATACTGGGCAAAAAAGAAAAATAACTGAAAGAAAATATAAGCTTCCATTAAAAGTACAATTACATTACTTAAAATTCCATAAACTAAATTGTATTTACTTACATTTATAAAAAGTCCCATAAGGCGCTGAAAAATAAAAAATGTTAAGGTACAGGCAAAAGCAGACATGGCACATTTTATCCATTTTGGTTTAGTTCCGCTTTCAAACCTGTAGCAGCATAAAAGAGAAATAAAAAGTAAAATCATCGGCAGAAAATTTGCCAGATAAGTTGTAAGGCGTTCTGGAAAGTGAGGAAACATTTTTTCCAGTGCCCCGGAATTTCTTAATGCCTTAAATGAAATAATTGCAAAAATAAGTGTTGCCGTAAAAATTATGATTATAAATTCACATAAAAAAATAAAAAGCTGAGTTAAAACTGGACGTGGTTTTCTGTGCTGCTTAAAAATAACATACATATTCTGCATAATCGATGCAAAAAACCTTCGCCCCATCCAGATAATTGAAAAAACAAGAACAATTTCAAAAACAGTAATTGTCTTTACAGAAAGCACCTGGTTTACCGCATGTTCAAGATCAAATGTTTCTGAAAAGACACCAGTTGAAGACAAAATTGACAAAATTGTGTCCGGTGAAGCGTGCATGATACGAATTAAAATTGCAACTATAAGAAGAACTACTGGAACAAATGAAAAAAGAAAAGAAAATGCACTTGAAGCCGCATAGGAATAAATGTCGTTTGTAAAACAAAAAGCACTTGTTAAATAAAGAGACTGTAAAATTGTTGTCTGTGTAATTTTTTTTGCTTTCTTTTTCATCGTCTTAGTCACTCTAATATTAAGGCCAACTTAACCTTTTGTCAGATTAAATTGGCCTTAAAAATAAAAAATTATTTTTTACTAATTAATATCTCTAAATAACTAGCAGTCTGCTAATTTTGGTGCACGCGGATACGGAATTACATCACGGATATTATCCATACCAGTAACATATCTCATAAGACGTTCAAAGCCCAGACCAAATCCTGAATGCGGAACTGTACCAAAGCGGCGCAGGTCAAGATACCATTCATAATTTGACATATCCATATTGCGTTCTTCACAAACTTTTAACAGTTTTTCATAATTTTCTTCACGTTCAGAACCACCAATAAGTTCACCAATTCCCGGAACAAGAACATCTACTGCCTTAACAGTTTTGCCATCTTCATTCTGCTTCATGTAGAATGATTTAATTTCTTTTGGATAATTAAATACCATTACAGGACAGCCAAATATCTTTTCTGTTAAATAACGCTCATGCTCTGTTGCAATATCACAACCCCAGTAAGGCTTAAAGTCAAACTTAGCACCATTTTTTTCTGCTTCTTCAAGTTTTGCAATTGCATCAGTATAAGAAATACGTACAAACTTTGCAGAAGCAACTTTTTCAAGACTTTCAATAAGTCCCGGCTGAACTCTTTTGTCAAAAAATTCAAGGTCTTTACGGCATTTAGTAAGAGCCCAGTTAAGAAGATACTTTACAAATTCTTCCTGAATGTCCATATCATCTTCAAGGTCAAAAAATGCCATTTCTGGTTCAATCATCCAAAACTCTGCAAGATGACGAGGTGTATTTGAATTTTCTGCACGGAATGTCGGACCAAAGGTATAAACGCGACTAAGAGAAGTTGCAAGTGTTTCTGCCTCAAGCTGACCCGAAACTGTAAGACTTGCCTTCTTTCCAAAAAAATCTTTTGAATAATCAACAATTTTATGGGCATCTTCAATTTTCATTCCGCCCTGACCAGCCTTAACTCCAAGTTCTGCAATTTTTTCCATAGAAAGAGTTGTTACCTGGAACATTTCGCCGGCACCTTCACAGTCTGAACATGTAATTTCAGGGGCATTAATATACTGAAAACCTCTTTCCTGGAAGAATGAATGAACTGCAAATGCCATCTGACTTCGCATTCTAAAAACAGCACCAAAAGTATTTGTACGACCACGCAAATGCTGAATGTCACGCAAAAATTCCATACTTGTAGCTTTTTTCTGCAAAGGATAATTTTCTGGTGAACATTCACCTAGAACTTCAAGAGAAACAAGTGTTACTTCAACAGCCTGACCACTTGCAGGAGAAGGAATAATTGTTCCGCTTGCTTTTACAGATGCACCTGTTGAAATACGTTTAAGTTCATTATTTAAAGCATCAAGATCTGCCTGTGGAGCAGGATTATTTCTATCTAAAGTTAACTGAATATTTGCAAAGCAGGAACCGTCATTTACCTGAATAAAAACAAGATTTTTTGAGTCGCGCATTGTGCGAACCCAACCACATACTGTAACTGTTCTGCCATCTGGATTTGAAGTTAATAAATCTTTAATAAGTGTTGGTTTCATGATAGACAAAATAATAATCTTTACTAAGGTTTTAATCAACACCAGTCATTAACTCACAAAAAAATATGTGCAAAGACTTTTACGAAGCAATCATGCAGATTTTAAAATGCATCAAAACGACAAAATTTTCCTATAATCATCTATCAAATTTTACCCTTATATTCATAAATAAAAAGCGGAAAAGAATTCAAAATTGCAACTTCTGATTTAGGTTCCACATATTTAGCCAACTGATTTTCAAATATATTTCAGAAAAATCAGAACGGCGGCGGATTTCTTTTAACGGATTATCTTTGTCTGCAATAAGTTTCTTTTTTAAAATTGTAATAAGATCTTCTGGAAAATCTGATTCTGTCATCTGCTTATAAAGATTATAAATATTATTATTGTATGAACAGATTCGTATTTCTTTGTTCTTCGAAAAATATAAGTACTCTAAAGTTTTAAATAAAGTCGGTTCTCTGTTTGCTTCTTCAAAAACAAAAAGAATCATATTTCAAAAGCACCGCCTCTATAGAGTTTTTCGATATTGTGTCCTTTTCTTAATTCTTTGTCTGTCGCATCGCAAAGAGCTTTTATCTTATTATCCTTTAATACAAAATTACAGTCAGGTCTTAACAAATCATTCATCATAAGAAATGTATTATGCGAAGAAAGAAAAAGTTGACAATTTTGCTTAAACAAAACTTCACATACATCAAATGAAAGTTTAAAATGATAAAAAACATCAAATTCGTCAATAAAAACAAAAGAAGCATTTTCAAAATGTTTTACCCAAAAATAAAGCAAAGTTAATGAATGCGTACCTGTTGAAGCAATAAGATTAAAAATTTGTGGACAACCTTTTATAAAAACACGAAGAATTTTATCACCTTGAACAGGCGTAACAAAATCAAAATGCTGACCGCTTACTTTTTCAAGAAATTCAGCAAAATCTTTTACTAAATTGTGCCTTATAATGTATTCATCAAGAATATAAATGTTCGTTTCAAAACCAATAAATTCTTTTTCCTCCAAACTTCTAAACCATAACATTGAATTAACAAAATTCTGCAATTTAATTAAATAACTGTTTTCATCTAAAGGATAAGAAATCAAAAGAAAATTAATTATAGATACATTATTTGCATTTTTTGAAAGATTATTTTTAATACCTTCTTCCATTGGAAAAACTTTTTCATCTATAAAAAAAGAACCTAATCTTCTTTCAAAGATAAGTTTTTTTTCAACTACAAGTTTTTCTTCCTGAAGAGTACCTCGTAAATCCTTTGAATATATGTATTCTACAACTTGATTCTTAAAGTAAAATGTATATTCAAAAATTACAAGTTTTGACTGTCCCCCCGCAAAAGCATAGTTTTCCAGATATTTAGGACTTTTAAATTTTTGAGTCAAATGATAAACAATGTCAAAAATTGCCAGCCCAAAGTTACTTTTACCACAGCCGTTTGGTCCATAAATAATACCATTTTTAACAATGCCATCTTTTACGGCAAAAGTATTAAAATCGTAATTACGAGGTTTTGTTAAGTCTAATTCAATTCTGTTTTCAAAACCTCTGAAATTTTTACTGAAACTGAGCAAAAACTTCTTGAAAAACAGAATTTATTTACTGATTTTGAAGAAAAAGTTTATATCTTACAATGCCTAAAAATCTTCTAAAAAGTAAGTAGCCTTTATTTTTGCCAAACAAATAATAATACTTGCTTACATACTTTAAAATATAAAATTTCTTTTGAGGCAGACATTCATAATATTTTTTTGTATCTTCTAAGAATTCTTTTAAAATATCTCCCCAAGTGGAAGATTTACTTATAAGTTCAACAAAGCAAATTGATTGCTTACATTTTAAACTTATTTGGTGAGCATTATATTTTCCTAAACGGATACGAGTTAAAAAAGTTTTCTTTGTATTTTCAGTTACATTATTTGTGTGCTGGCGGTACTTTAATGTAGGTTCACAAAGGTATGCTATACCGTTCTCCAGTACTGCACATATTGCAAAATACCAGTCATGAAATTTTATATCAGAAGGAATTGGCATATATTTTTTTATAAAATCAGAATGAGCTAAAACTGTGGCTCCCTGCACAAAATTATAATGTACTAGATATTTTAAAAGTTCTTGATCTCCTTGGGGAACATTTACAGTTCTTGTCTGTTCCATCGTGTACCCTAAAGGTTTTAATTCAAAATCTACAAGTTCTGCATTTGTACACAAAAGCGATTTAT
>CAZALL010000034.1:0-14445 GCA_964485955.1 uncultured Treponema sp.
TTTAAAGGCAAGTTCTACCCTATTTAAAAGTTTTTCATCATCATCCCAGTCTGAAGAACTTGTTACATTTGCCCCTTTCTCTTTATTTCCACCAGTACCTGGCATAACCTGCAAAAATAAACCACCGGCACCAATAACACGTCCCATCTTATCCATCTGAATGCCTGTATTAAATGCCGTATGAATTTGTTCAGACTTATCAAAATAAGTTGCAAGATCCAAAGCAATATTTTTATTATGAACATCAACTGTACTTATATGAGGTTCCTTATCATGCTCCATCATTGTAGAAATTGAAACAGTTCCTTCACCTAAAAACGGACTCAAATCCCAGCTTTCCAGAGGTTTTTCTACAGGAATATGTTCATTAAAAAGATATGCCCTAACAGCTCCAGTTGAATCAACATCAACAGAAAAGCCTTCTGCAGGACCATTAACTTCATATTTCCATGAAAGTCGTTCACGTCCCTTCATCAAAGGCAACATAAGGGCACCACAAAGACATCCCTGACCTAAAACCATAGTTTCAAGAATTCCGCAGTTATGCTGAACCCTCATCTGATTAATAAATCTGCTTCCATGAAAAAGAGCACCCCTCACCCTTCCGTCTGCCATTACAAAAACAGCCATTTCATCTTTTTCAAGGCCATTAATTTTATTTAATAAATCTTTATCCTGTATTTCAACTCTATTCATACTGATAATTTACATTTTTAATTCCATTCTTACAATATATTATTTTTATGTCCGTAATTGAAAAAACTGTTCTTTCTTCGTATATTAATCAAAACTATTTTTAAGGAATAAATTACATAAATGTCAGACAAGATAATAAAATTTGGTATACGTGCAATAGTTCTTCTAATCTGTATACCTTTTCATGAAAGTGCACACGCCTGGATGGCAAATAAAATGGGAGATTCAACAGCAAAAAATCTTGGCAGAATTTCTATGAATCCTGCAGCCCACTTAGATTTTATGGGAGCATTAATGATGATTCTCATAGGATTTGGCTGGGGAAAACCTTGTCCAGTAAACGCAAATAACTTCAAAAAACCAAAACTTGGATTTGCGCTTACAGCCCTTGCAGGTCCTCTTTCAAACCTTTTACTTTCATTTATTGCTGTAATTATCATTAAAATAATGTATTTAGTATCCGCTTTAACAGATTTAGTATTACTTGATTCAGTTATAACCGTTCTCCACTATTTTATGTTCATCAATTTAGGACTTGCTATATTTAATTTACTTCCCATTCCACCATTAGATGGTTCAAGAATCATAACTTTATTTCTTAAAGAAAAAATATATTTTAAAATCATGTGCTATGAAAATATTTTCTTCTTAATCTTAATTGCACTTTCTGTTTCTGGTCTTTTAGATGCCCCTCTTTCCGCTATGGAATCTTTTGCAATAAAAAGTATGGATTTTTTAACTGGCTGGCTGGATTTAATTTTAAATGCAATTTACAAAGCTATAATAAAATAAAAATAATCTTTAAAAAATAAAACCCTTGAGTACAAACCCAAGGGTTCTTTTTCTTTATATAAAAATCAAATTTTTATGCTTTTTCTGAAGCAGTAAATACATCTTCTACTTCATAGTTAGCAATAAAATCCTGAACATCATCTTTTGTAAGAATAATTCCATATTCATCAGATGAACCAGGTTTAATATCTCCACTTAAAGACTTAAAATCAGCATAAGAAACAACTTTTCCAGAAAGACCGCTCTTATCAGCACTTCTTGAAAATCCAGAAGCTCCGCTATACTTAAGATAAATTTCCATATTTTCTCCTACCTTTATTTTTACTGATTATCTTATTATTGTAGTTTTTTTTACGTTAAAATGCAACAAAAAATTAGTTAATGTCTCAATTTTAAGACATCCTTAAGAAAATTTTATTTTTAATTTACTTGCAAAAGCCTTTAAAAATTGCAATTTTTAGAGATGCCCTTGTATTTTAATTAGAGAAAAAATATAATTTTCCTATGATTAAGCAAAAAACCAAGATTGTATGTTCTATTGGACCTGTTTCCAATAATGATGAAACTATCAGACAGATGATTCGTGCCGGAATGAATATTGCCCGTTTTAATTTTTCACACGGTGAATACAGCTGGCATAAAGATGCAATGGATAGAGTAAAAAAAATCGCCTGTGAAGAAAAAACAATTGTAGGCATCATGCTTGATACAAAAGGTCCTGAAATTCGTACAGGAATAGCAAAAGATAATCAGGAAATTATTATAAATCCTGGAGATATAATTGAAGTTGTTTCCGACTCAAGTGAATGTTATGGTGCAAAAGACGGTAAACCCGGTCATATTTCACTTTCATGGAAAGAAGTTGCACAAAAAGTTAAACCTGGAATAAAAATTCTTATTGCAGACGGACTTATTGAACTTCTTGTAAAAGAAAGTGACGGTAAAACAGTTACCTGTGTAGCAAACAATTACGGAAAAATCTTAAGCAAAAAAAATGTAAATCTTGTTGGGCTGCATGCAGGTCTTCCTATTATGAGTGAACAGGACAAAAAAGACATTGCTTTTGGAGTTGAACAAAACGTTGATTTTATAGCAGCTTCTTTTGTAAGTTTTCCAGAAGAAGTTATTCAAATTAGGGAATATCTTACAAGTCTTGGCAGTAAAGCAAAAATCATATCAAAAATAGAAAATAATGAAGGTCTTGAAAATATAGACAATATTATAAATGAATCAGACGGAGTAATGGTTGCCCGCGGAGATCTTGGAGTTCAGGTTCCTACAGAAATTATCCCTCTGGCACAAAAAACAATCATTTCTAAATGCCGCATGAACTGTAAACCAGTAATCACAGCAACACAAATGCTTGATTCTATGATTTCAAATCCCCGCCCTACCCGTGCAGAATTAACAGACGTAGCAAATGCTGTTTTTGACGGAACAGATGCAGTTATGCTTTCTGGAGAAACAGCCGGCGGTAAATACCCTGTAAAAGCTGTTGAAACAATGGCAAGAATTGTTAAAACAACAGAAGAAAGTTCTGAATACCAAGAAAGAATGCGTCTTTTAAAAATCAATATTGGAAAAAATATTGGTCGCTCGGTTGTAAAAAATGCTTATGAACTTGCAGAAAATCTTCATGCAAAAGCAATTATTTCTCCAACACTTCATGGTAATACTTCAAGAATAATCAGTTCTTTCCGCCCAGAACAATGTGTAATTGCCGCAACACCAAATGCCTATGTTGCTCGCCAGCTTATGCTTAACTGGGGTGTAAATCCTATTTTATGTAAAGTTGTAAATGATTCAGAAGAAATGATTCAAAACTCAATAAAAATTGCCCTGGATGAAGGTGCTGTTTCAATGTCTGATAATGTTGTCATGATAGCAAGTATTCCTCTTCACAGTCCGCTTATGGTAAACACAATCAAAGTGCTTATGGTTGGAAACGTTCTTGCAAGAGGAAATGTTTTTGGATCATCTTCAAAAGAAAAAACTTTATCTTCCGGAAGAATTATTCATGCACCTACAATTGAAGATGCATTAGATTCAATCAGAAAAAATTCAGATACTATCCTTGTCTGCAAAAGAATTACTTATGAATTTATACCTTTACTTAGAATTGTAAACGGTGTAATTTCTGAAGGCAGCAGTGATTTAACAGATGATGAACTTGCTTCTACAAATAAAAATCTTGTCTGGATTACAGGTTCAAAAGATGCAATGTCTCTTCTTGAAACAGACATTTTAGTTACCCTGGATGGCAACAAAGGTCTTGTTTACCAAGGACTTGTTTAATCAAGAATCTATTTTACATATACCTGAGTACATTTATACTCAGGATGTGTAAAAAATCCAAAATTACTTCCAAACGTAAGTTTTAGACTTTCTTCCGTTATAACTTCTTGTATACTACCAAAAGTTAGTTGTTCTATTTCTTTATCTTCTATAGTTTTATATTTTTTTAAAAGAATAATTTCATCAGCATATTGAAGGGCAAGATTAATGTCATGTATTGAAATAACGATAAGTGGCTTTTTCCCATTCAATCCTTTTACACAAATACTTTTAAAAAATTCCATCAGCTCTTTTTGATAGCCAACATCTAAATTTGCAATTGTTTCATCAAATAAAATAAAATCTGTCTGCTGAACAAGAGCCCTTGCTATCCTAACTTTTTGCATTTCGCCACCAGACAAAGAATGAATATTTTTTTGTGAAAGAAATTTTATTCCTAACAAAGAAAGCATTTCTTCTGACATAAAAAAATCTTCATCACTATAATGCCCGTTTATTTTTGTATGACAAAATCTTCCTGTTACAACTTCTTCAAGCACACTATGATTCCATAAACTAAATTCATTTTGTGCAAGATAAGAAATTTTTTTTGCAATTTCTTTTGAACTGAATTTACATTTTTGTTTTTTAATTGAAAATAAATTTTCATCATTTAATAAAATACTTTTATCAAGATTTAAACCTTCTGGAACAATGCCTGCCAGTAAAGAAAGCAGTGTTGACTTACCGCTTCCATTTGGACCACATAAACAAATTAATTTACCTTCAGATTTTAATTCAAGATTAATATTTTTAAAAACCCCTGCATCTTTCCAAAATGCATTTAAATTATTAATTCTTAAAACATCAGACATTTAATTTTTCCTTCCTGTAAAAAGAATAGAAATAAAAAATGGTGCACCAATTAAAGCTGTTATTGTTCCCACAGGAAGTTCTGCAGGTCTTATAACAACTCGTGATAAAAGATCTGCAAGCAGTGTAATTATTGAGCCCATAAGCATTGAAAGCGGTAATAAGTCTTTTTGTCTTGAAAAAGCAAATTGTCTTACAATATGAGGTGCTATAAGTCCTACAAAACCTATTGTTCCTCCAGCACAGCATGCAGCACAGGAAGCAAAAGCACCACATAAAATTACATAAAACCTTAAAGCCTTTATATTTACTCCAAGAGATTTTGCAGAAACTTCACCGCCACTTAAAAGATCTAACTGACCGCTGCATAAAATCATAAATAAAACAGAAAAAAATGAAGGAATTAAAATAAAAATAAAATCTTCCCAAGATCTTCCGCTAAAACTTCCCATCATCCAGATATACATAGACTGCAATCTTGAAGAATTTATAGAAAGTAAAATTGAAGTCACAGCAGAATAAAAAGTTCCCAATGCAGTACCGCAAAGAAGCAATGCTATTGTAGAAGAAAATTTTGTTTTTCCTGAACCAGCAAATGTTACTAAAAGACCTGCTACCAAGGCTCCAAAAAATGCACCAATTGTTACAGGAATAAAAATACAACTTGCAATTACAGCTCCCAGTGTAGCCCCAGAAGAAATTCCCATAACCCCAGGTTCTGCCAATGGATTTCTAAAATACATTTGAAAAACAGCCCCGCTCATCGAAAGTAATGAACCTGTCAATAAAGCAAGCAGAGTTCTTGGTAATCTAATCTGAATAAAAAGCAGTCTTGTAAAACCTTCATCATTATTCTTAAATAAGTTTTTTACATCTAAAAAAGTTGAACCACATATAAGCGAAAGAATTATACTTACAAGAAGTAAAAATATTAAAATTAAAGTGAATACCTTTTTCTTATTAAAATTACCGTTCGTTAGCATTTTTATTTTCTTACATTATATAAAATTATCTATGTATTTTTTCTGCAATATCTTCAATAGCATCTGCAATTCGTGGACAAGGTCTAGAACATAGATCACTTGAAATTAAATAAACATGCTTTTTACTTACAGCCGGTATTTTTTTCCATCCATGACGTTTTTTTAAACTTTCAGGCAAAACTCCATTTTGATCTGGTAAAAGTATAACTTCTGGCTGCCTTAAAATAATTTCTTCTTCGCTTACTAAAGGATAAGCGTCTTTTAAATCTTCAAAAATATTTTTTCCACCAGCATAAGAAATAAGTTCATTTATAAAACTTGTATTTCCTGCTGACATATATGGAGAATTCCATACTTCATAATAAACACTCACTTTTTTTTGCCCATCATATTTTTCTTTAACTAAAGCAATTTTTTCTTCAATAGATTTTTTTACATCAAGAGCTTTATTTTCATGCCCTGTAATTTTTCCAATATAAAGTATTTCTTCTAAAACTCCCTCAACAGAATTTCCTTGAGAAAGATAAACATCTACATTAAAAATTTTTAACTGTTTAACAAACTGATCATGCATTCCTTTTGTCGCATAAACAAAATCAGGCTTAAAAGACAATATTTTTTCTACAGAAAATGACGAAGTATCAAAACCGCCAACACTAGGAATATTTTTTACTTCTTCCGGAAAATTACAAAAATCAGTTCTGGCAACAAGACAGTCCATTGCACCTACAGCACAAACAATTTCTGTTCCCGCAGGTGTAAGCGAAACAATTCTTTGCTTTTGACAATAAACATTAAAAGTAAATAAAAAAATAATTGCCGTCAGAACAGATTTTTTCATAAATTATTTACAACCCCATTCGTTATAATAAGAATCTAAAGCTTTTTTAATTTCTTCAGTAATAATTCCACCAGGAACATATAATTCTTCTATAACTTCTGACATAGAAACTATTGCCTTTGCAGGAAATCCATATTTTTGCGTAATTGTTTCCAAAGCAGACTTATTTGTATCTAAAGCTTTTTCCTGGCGATTTAAACTTACAATTTCACCAACAATCTTTATACCGCCTTCTTTACTTTCCTGAGCCTTAATCTTTGGATAAACTTCTTCAATAGATTTTCCGGAAGTCGTTACGTCTTCTATAATTACAACTCTGTCTCCATCCTGTATTTTGTAACCTAAAAGACCGCCCTTATCAGCTCCATGATCTTTTTCTTCTTTTCTATCTGAACAGTACTTTATTTCTTTTCCATAAAGTTTTGAATAAGCAATTGTTGTTGCAACTGCCAGAGGAATTCCCTTATAGGCAGGCCCAAAAAGTACATCAAAATCATCACCAAAATTATCATGAATTGCCTTTGCATAATATTCACCCAACTTTGAAAGCTGACTTCCAGTAATATATGCACCTGCATTCATAAAAAAGGGAGAAAGTCTTCCACTTTTTAATGTAAATGAACCAAATTTGAGTACCTGACACTCAACCATAAAATTAATAAATTCTTTCTTGTATTGTTCCATACCGCAATTTTATCAACAAGCTTAATTGAAGTCTACAAATAATTTTTTAAAAGCCCTTGAACATATACCCCTCAATTTATTAAATTTGTCATATGAAAAGTTTTAATACCCACGATTTATCAAGAAACGCATTTCAGTTAAAGGGTCCTCTTGCAAAAAAGGGATACGATTGGTGGTGGCATTCTTTTACAGCCAAAAATGCAAAAACAGGTAAAGAAAAAGCATTTTTTATTGAATATTTTTTATGTAATCCGTCTCTTGCAGAAAAGACTCCTGTTTTAGGTCAACTAGAAGAAAATAAAAGTGCCGGTAAAAAACCTTCATATCTTATGGTTAAAGCAGGAACATGGGGTAAAAATGCCTGCCAACTGCACAAATTTTATTCATGGAAAGATATACATGTTTCTAAAGAAACTCCTTACAATATTACAGCAAAAGACTGTTCTGCTTCAGAATCAATTTTAAATGGTTCAATCAATCTTAGTCAGGAAGAAGTCGATGCTCACCCTGAATACATGTGTCAGGCAGGTTCAATGCAATGGAATTTAACACTTAACAAAAAAATTGCATTTAACGTAGGTTATGGAGCAAGTAAACTTTTTAGAAAACTAAATGCATTTGAAATGTACTGGCATGCAGAAGGTATTAAAACTGAATACAGTGGTACTATTATTTTTAATGGAGATAAATATATAGTTGAACCTCACACAAGTTTTGGTTACGCAGATAAAAACTGGGGTTCTAACTTTACTTCCCCATGGGTATGGCTTGCTTCAAACAATTTAACAAGTACAATTACAGGCAAAAAACTTGCAAATTCCGCATTTGATATTGGTGGTGGCAGACCAAAAGCTTTTGGTATTCCTTTTGAACGTAAACTTTTAAGTGCTTTCTGGTATGAAGGAACTCCTTATGAATTTAATTTTTCAAAATTCTGGACTTTCTGCAAAACAAAATTTGACTGCCATGAAGACGATACAAAAATTTACTGGCATGTAACCCAGGAAACAACAAAAGCCATTATGGATGTAGAAATTACCTGCCTTAAAAAAGATATGCTCTTAGTAAATTATGAATCGCCAGACGGATTAAAAAAACACAACAGATTATGGAACGGTGGAAATGGTACTGGAAAAATAACACTGTCAAAGAAAAAAGGCAGTAAAGTAGAATTAATTGACCAAATGACATGTGCAAACGTTGGCTGTGAATTTGGTGAATACGACGAAAAATAAAATATCTCTCACATATAAAATTTAGTGCTAAAATCTAGAAATTCATTGAAAAAATATAAATTTAATAACATAATGTTAAGAAATCTTAAAAACAATTTTATCATGTGAGGGAAATATGGCCACAAGTAAAACACCTGCATCAAAAACAAAAAAAAGTTCAACAGAAACTAAAACTTCAAAAAAAACAAAATCTGAAAAACCTGCAGTAAAAAAAACACCTTCTAAAAATCTTTCTGCTACAGACAAAAAAGAACTTGCTCTTCAGACAGAAAAAATGTCTCAAATAGTAAAAAAACAGCGTGAATATTTTATTTCAGGAGCTACACTTCCTATTCCCTTTAGAAAAAGAATGCTGGATCTTCTCTACAAACAGATAAAATTACATCAAAAGGACATCGCAGAAGCACTTAAAAGAGATTTAGGAAAATCAAATTTTGAAGCCTATGCTACAGAAATAGGAATTGTACTTTCTGAAATTTCACACCAGAAAAAAAATATAAGAAAATGGTCTAAAGCAAAAAAAGTTTCCCAGCCAATAAGCAACTTTCCTTCATCTTCTAAAATTTTTGCTGAACCATATGGAGTCACCCTTATTATGTCTCCATGGAACTACCCTTTCCAACTTGCAATAAATCCACTTGTTACAGCAATTGCTGCTGGAAACACTGCCATTGTAAAACCTTCACGCTATAGCACATATACTTCACGTATAATTGAACAAATTATTACAAAAATATTTGACCCTCAATACATTGCTGTAGTTCAAGGAGGTCACATTCAAAATCAGGCACTTCTTGCCCAACACTTTGACTTTATTTTCTTTACAGGTAGCGTTAATGTAGGAAAAATTGTAATGGAAAAAGCAGCCCAGTTTCTTACACCTGTATGCCTTGAACTTGGCGGAAAAAGCCCGTGCATTGTAGATCAGACAGCCGATATAAAAATTGCAGCCAGAAGAATTGTATGGGGAAAATGCCTTAATGCCGGACAAACATGCATTGCTCCTGATTATCTTCTAGTCCATGAATCCGTAAAAAAACAACTTTTAGCAAACATAAATGATGAACTTACAGCACAATTTGGTGAAAATCCTCTTAAAAATTCTGACTTCCCAAAAATAATAAATGAAAAACATTTTACCCGTCTTTTAAGTCTTTATCCTCAGGCTGTAAAAGATAAAGAAAATTTAAAAATAAAACCAGCTTTTGTTGATATTGGAGAACTTAATTCTGATGAAGCAAATAATCATCCTCTTATGAGTCAGGAAATTTTTGGTCCATTAATGCCAGTAATTACTTTTAATGATATTAACAATGTAATTAAATTTATAAATTCAAAAAATAGACCTTTAGCCCTTTATCTTTTTTCTACAAATAAAAATACTCAATCAAAAATAATTTCTCAGATTCGCTATGGAGGCGGATGCATAAACGACACAATCACTCACATTCTTTCAAATAATCTTCCTTTTGGAGGAATTGGTGAAAGTGGAATGGGAAGCTATCATGGTAAGGCTGGATTTGACACCTTTACTCATTACAAAAGCGTTGTAAATAAATCAAATCTTATTGATATTTCAACAAGATATGCTCCTTACTACGGAAAACTTTCTATAATTAAAAAATTTCTTCACTAAAAATTTAATGATTAAAAATTTCGATTCTGTGCTTTCTACCTAAAATTTCCAGACAAGATTTTTCAGACAGCACAGAATTATTTTTTTTAAATTCATTTAAATCACGATTAAAACAATTCATTGAAAAATGAGGATAAACATAAACTTTTTGCCAAGAGTCTTTTTCATTTATATATTCTTCTTCAAGTCTTTCTTTATATTTTGAAAAAATACCCTTAGTTTTTAATTCAGAATAACCAACTAACCATAGTTCACATTTATAATTACTTACATTACAAGCATTTAGTAAATCAATATGAAGTCTTGCAGTTTTTTCTGCCATCCATAATTGACTTTCATTTATCATTTTCTTTAATTCAAAACTACCATTTGTTAATAAATAAGACAGATGTTTTGTCTTTGCCGTATGCACTGGAGTTTTGTTTAAGATAATTACATTTTTTCTAAAATCAATTTTTAATTCATCATTTTTACTAAAATAAGAAGTTGCAAGTTTACCGCTTTGTCCTACAAGATATTTTTGATTTATATTAAGCTGTTCATTTTTACCCGGATTATCTCCAATTACAATAAGTTTTATTTCACTTTCTTTTGTTATTTCATCTAAGGAACTATTATAAACTACAGCATTTTCCAGCGAATATTCTGGAGTGTCTTTCTTTGATACTTCTTTTACAAGCGAAAATATTTGATTTTCAAATTTTTTCCATTCATTACATTTTGCTTTAAATTCATTTCTAAATTGTAAAAAAATATTCCACTGTTTTTCATTCATCACAATTATTCCTTTTAAAATAAAAAAACTGCCTGATAAATTATTTTACCAGACAGTTCATTTCTTTTATAAAAAATTATTTTTCTGGAGCAGATGTTCTTGAAACTTTTGCTTTTATAGAATTAATTGCATTCATTTCTGCATCAGTCAACTTATGAATTGTTCCATCTGTAATTCTATAAGTAACTTTTACAACTTCATCAGGAAGTTTTTCCTGTTTTTCACTTCCTACACTAAAAAATGCCATTGCACCATAAAGACTGTTTTTAATTCTTGAAATATCTGATTTAATTTTTGTTCCGTTTATATAAACTGTATACTTATCATTTACAAGTTCAACCTTAAGTTTATTTACAGAATCATAACCTTTTACAATAGCATCGCTTTCATAAAAATAAGCTGTATTTTTATCATTTGCTTCAATAAGATCTGTATATTTTGAACCTTCTACCTTATAAAGTGCATATTCTCCATCTGTATTAATTTCAAAGCGAATATAATTTGAAACTTTTCCATCCAAAGAATATGGATATCCAAAAATAAATCCATAAGCCGATTTTTCATATCCAGTTGCTTTTTTAAATTCACCTTCAATCATGTCTAACTGACCGATTTCATTTGTTGTAAAAAAGTAACCGCAATTTTCCAAATCCTGAAGTTCATTTTCAATCCAGTCTGTTGTAACAGAAACTACTTCATCACTACCACAAGAAATAAATGATATAGCTGCAATTAATGCAAAAACTGAACAAAGAAATGTCTTTTTCATATAAGCCTCTCTTTTAAAAATTAATTACTGAACATCAACAAGTTCAATATCAAATACTAAAAATGAATTTGGTTCAATTGCACCAGGAATACCCTGTTCACCATAAGCAAACTGAGGCGGAAGAATTACAGTACGTTTTTCACCTTTTTTCATATCCTGTGTCATAAGATCATATCCAATAATCATTCTTCCAATACCTGTCATAAAATCAAGAGGTTCTCTTCCTTCTGAAGAATCAAATACTTTTCCGTCTACAAAATATCCCTTGTAATGAGTCGAAACATTTGCACCATATCCTGCTTTTTCACCATTACCTTCTTTTGTAGTCTTAAAATAAATTCCATTTTCATCCTGAGAATAACCTTTAAATTTATTTTCAATTTCAGAAATTTTTGCACTAAATCCTGATTTTTTTGAATTATATTCATTTCTAAGATTTTCTACATAGGCATCCCATTGTACACGCATCTGTGCAAGCTGAGCCTTCATAGCTTCTTTCTGTTTTGCAGCAGCTTCTTTACCTGCATTTTCTGCAAGTTCATTCCACATTTTCTGTGTTACCTGATAAGATTTTGCCTTTTCACCAAGGCGAATAATTGTTACAGAATTGATTTTATCATTCTGCTTAATTGCATTTACAACTTTCTGACTATTATCATCTACTACATGACCAAAAATTGTATGTTTTCCGTTTAACCATGGTGTTTCTACATGTGTAATAAAAAACTGACTACCGTTAGTTCCAGCTCCTGCATTTGCCATTGCAAGTACACCAGGACCTGTAAATTGAAGTTCTTCAAGACATTCATCTGCAAACTGATAACCTGGACCACCAGTTCCATTGCCTTTTGGATCTCCACCCTGAATCATAAAATTTTCAACTACACGATGAAATTTAAGTCCATTATAAAATTTCTTACCTTTTGTTGCATCAAGTTTTCCTTCAGCAAGACCAACAAAATTTGCTACAGTAAGAGGTGTCTTTTCAGGGTACAGTTCAAGTACAATCTGACCCCTTGTTGTATCCATTACTGCAAATAATCCTTCTTTTCCTTTAAGACATTCTGGTGTTTCCATACATCCTCCAAATGTAAGAACTGCACAGCTTAACAAAACTGTAAGTATATTCTTTTTCATTTTCTTCTCCCATTATTAAAATTGTTTTACAAACCACTTATAAATTGCATCAAGTCTTGCACTAAATGAATCATCCATTGTCTGTTTAAACATTCCAATTGTAGGTATTTTAGCCTGAACAAGCATATAAACTAAGACACTATCTCCACAGTCACTTATTACTACACTTATTCTAAGATTATCTTTATCAATAGCTTTTATTGGACCCATATAAATTGGTGTTGTACACACAAAGCCCGCACTTGTTTCATTTTCGCTCTGATGATATTCAAGTCTGTAATTTGTTTTTCCAAAAGAATTATCATTCTGAAGACAATAAAAAACTTTTCCGTCCGCATTACCTTCTGTATCATCTTCAAGTCTGTCTTTTGTTAACGGACCTGAAGTACGATAACATTCCTTATACAAAATTTCATTTTTCTTTGCTGAATGAGAATAATACTCCATTCCTTCCATTTTGCTTATTGAACGAATTACTTTTGATGCTTTATCAATAGTAATTGTTCCCTGCCCAATGTCCGATTTTTTCATATAATAAAGTTCTTCAGCAACATAAACTGGTTTTTCTTTTGAAGAAGGCCAGAATTTTTTTGCACTTTGAGCAAGTTCTGTATCTGGAATAAGAGAAAGTTCTACATTTTCTTTATTAAAATAATTTTTTTCAATCTTTCCGTTTTTCTTTAATTCTTCAAGATAAACAGGAGATACAATTTTATCCACATCATAGGCAAATACTGAATAAACAGTAGTTGTACATGCAAACAAACAAAATGCAAATTTTAATAAAGATTTCTTCATAGAATAATTCCTTTTAACGATTAATTCCCTTGTATAACACGCGAACCTGTTTATAAAGTCCTTCACCTTCACTTTTTGTTTCAACATCTGGAATATCATTTAATGTTGTATGAATAAGACGGCGTTCAAAAGGATTCATTGGTTCAAGCAAAATTGAATTTTTTGAACTGCGAACTTTATCTGCTGTGTTATAGGCAAGACGAACAAGACTTTCTTCACGGCGTATTCTGTAATTTTCTGTATCAAGAATAATTCTTACATCTTCACGACCAATATGGCTCGCATAAACATTTGCAAGAAGTTGCATTGCATCAAGATTTTTTCCTTTTCTTCCAATAAGAATTGATGAAGCTGAACTTGTAAGTTTAATACCAATTTTTTTGTCTTCACGAAACATGATTTCGGCTGTAATATCATAGCCCATTTTTTCAATCATTTCCTTAACAAAATCAAGAAGTTTAGTTTCAAATTCATCCTGTGGAAGAGGATTTGCAAACATTTTAGGATTTGAAGCCTGTGTTGTCGCATTTGGAACTTTTCCTTCAAACTCTGGAGCTACATGATCTGCTGTATCAACAGTATGAACTCTGATTTTTACAAAGCCTTTTTTAAAAAGAGTGTTCTTCTGTGTTTCAAGAATTTCAACATCAAACTGATCTTTTTCAAGACCAAGTTCTGCTGCTGCCTTTTCAATAGCTTCTTTTTCTGTTTTTCCTTCGTATTCGTATATCATTTTATTTCTCCATTCTTATTAATTATCTTGGTTTCTTTTTTCCGCCCTTAAACTTAAGAACATTTGCATTTACTTTTGGTGCATTATTTAAAGATTCTTCTCTTTTCTTTTTCATTACAATATTTATTATAAGCTGCTGAACAATCTGAATAATATTACTAGTTGCCCAATAAAGCATAAGTCCACTTGCAAAATTATAGAACATAAAGAAGAACATTA
>CAZALL010000035.1:0-10438 GCA_964485955.1 uncultured Treponema sp.
AAGGAGACAGAAGCGAAAACTTTATTCTTCATTATAACTTCCCTCCATATTCAGTTGGCGAAGTAGGTAAACTTACAACAGGTCGTCGTGAAATTGGTCATGGAAATCTTGCACGCCGTTCTCTTGCTCCAATGATTCCATCTCGTAGCGAGTTCCCCTATACAATCCGTGTAGTTTCAGAAATTATGGAATCTAACGGTTCATCTTCACAGGCTTCTACTTGTGGTGGCTGTCTTTCACTTCTTGCTGCTGGTGTTCCTATGAAAAAAATGGTTGCAGGTATTGCAATGGGTCTTATTACAGATGGTCCTCAGTATAAAAAATATGCAATTCTTTCTGATATCTTAGGTGAAGAAGATCATCTTGGTGATATGGACTTTAAGGTAGCTGGTACTCGTGACGGTATTACAGGTTTCCAGATGGATATTAAGATTGCCGGAGTTTCTATGGACATTATGCGTAAGGCACTTGATCAGGCTAAACGCGGAAGAAACCACATTCTTGACATAATGGAAAAATGCATTAACAAGCCTCAGCCAATTTCACCTAATGCTCCAAAAATTGAAAAGATGAAGATTGCTGTTGATAAAATTGGTGCTCTTATTGGACCTGGCGGAAAGAATGTAAAAACTTTATGTTCACAGTATAATTGTACAATCAATACTGATGATGACGGTACAGTTACTATTTACGCAAAGAATTCAAGAGATAGTGAAGCTGCAAAAACTGCAATCAAAGGCATTTGTGAAGATCCAGAGCCAGGTACAATTTACAATGGTACTGTAAAACGCATTATGGATTTTGGTGCATTTGTAGAAATTCTTCCAGGCAAAGAAGGTTTGTGTCATATTTCAAAACTTTCGCGCAGCCGTGTGGAAAAAGTAACAGATGTACTTAAGGAAGGTCAGCAGATTCCAGTAAAACTTCTTGAAGTTGACAAAATGGGCCGCTTAAATCTTTCATACATTGATGCACTTGAAGAACAGGCTAAAAACAAATAAATAAATTCAATGGAATCTCTAAAGTTTGTAATTTTTGGAGGTTCCTTTGATATTTTTCTGCTTGAATTTTTTAGCGGAAGTATAAAACCTGCCTGGCTGGAAGAAAAATCTTTTGGTTTAAAGCAGGTTTTTTTTGTTTTTCAGGGCTTTCTTAAAAATATGTTTATAGAAAATCAGTTAAAAAATAATATACTTTTTCTCGGTGAAAAAAATGATGCTTCTAAGGTCTGCTCAATAGGATTTTGGTTTGCAAGCGGAAGTCGTTACGAAGATAAAAATACATCTGGTATAAGTCATTTTACTGAGCATATGATTTTTAAAGGAACAAAATGCCGTTCTGCAAAAGATATATCTGCGGCTTTTGACAGAATGGGTGGCAGCGTAAATGCATTTACAGAAAGAGAAGATGTATGCCTTTATTCTACAGTCCCTGTTTATAAAAAAACTCAAAATCTTTTGTCTGCCTTGGAAATTATGGCAGATATGTCATATAACTGTACTTTTGAAAAAAATGAATTTGAAAAAGAAAGAGAAGTGATTATAAATGAAATAATTGCATCTTTAGACGATAGTGAAGAAGCTTCCCTTGATGAAGCATGGGCTTTTGCATGGCCTGGTCAGCAGTTTTCAAAACCAATTGCAGGTACAGTCAAAGAAGTTGAAAATATAAAAGTTGAAGATATAAAAAGCTGGTATAAAAAATATTTTGTTCAGGGGGAACTAGTTGTCTGTTTATCTGGCTCTTTTGATGAACAGACAGTTATTTCGTATCTTGAAAAATTACCTTTAAGAAATAAGGCTCTTTCTTTTCCAAAAGAACTTCATTTTTCTGAAAAAAATATAATCTGGCAGAAGGGACTTGATTTAAAAGATTCAGATTTTAACCAGGTTCAGATTTTGTCGATGTATCCTTTTCCTGCGGACTATAACGAAAAACAGTTTTGGGCAATGGCTGTCTTTAATGCTTTTGCCGGAGATTCAATGGCTTCAAGACTTTTTCAAAGCCTGCGTGAAAATAAGGGTTTGTGTTATAGTGTTTACAGTTTTTTTTCTTTTTATGAAGGAATTGTTTCATGGAGTGCCTTTACTTCTGCAAATGAAAAAAATGCATTTGAAGCGGCAGAGCTTTTACATAAAGAAATTACAGAACTTTTATTTACAGAAGGTGCAGACATTAGTCAGGAAGAATTTGAAGACGCAAGAGAACATATGGCAGGTGAAGAAATTATAGGCGGTGAAGACAGCGAGTACAGAATGAAACGCTTGTACAGAAATTTTCAAAGTGGTTTTCCTCAGCGTACTACGGAAGAAGTATGTAATTTAATCAGAAGCCTTACAAAAGATGATCTTCTTGATATAATAAAAAAAATTAAATGTGATGAAAATGCTTTTGTGGTTTACGGTCCAAAAGTAAAACGTAAATTTAAAAAATTTAGCTTGAAAAATATTTGAGGTTTATATGAAAATTGATATTAAATGTGTAGCAAAAAATGGAGCTGTAATTCCTCAGTATAAAACAGCGGGTGCTGCTGGAGCTGATGTAACTGCATGTATAGAAAAAGATATTGTGCTTGAAGCTATGCAGACTGCGATTGTTCCTACAGGTCTTTTTTTTGAAATTCCAGAAGGCTATGAAATTCAAGTTCGTCCAAGAAGTGGTCTTGCTGCAAAAAACGGCATTACTGTTTTAAATACTCCGGGAACAATTGACAGTGACTACAGGGGAGAACTTAAAGTGATTCTTATAAATTTGGGTAAAGAGCCTTTTACTGTAAAAAATGGAGAGCGCATTGCTCAGATAATTGTTGCTCCTGTAACTTTGGGTAATTTTATTCCTTCTAAAGAACTTTCTTCTACACAAAGAGGAGAAGGTGGCTTTGGAAGTACTGGCGTAAAATAATTGGAAAAGAAAAATATTTTAAAGGAAATAAAATTTAAAATTACTCACTCTAAGCTTCTGGCTTTTTTTCTTAAGCTAAAATCTTTTTTTCCGACTGTAGCTGCTTTAAAATCTTTCTGGGAAAAACTTACAGCTTTTCATTTTAGACCCTGGCTGTGTCAAAAGTGTCTTAAGCTTTTTCAAAAATTAAAGTGGAATAAGGCTACATCTTTTTTTGAAAAGCGGCTGAATGTTCTTAGTGACATAAAATCTAATGTTTTAAGAAAGTATATTTCAAAAGAACTTTTTATTTATTTTATTGTACTTTTTTTAGCTTTCTTTATGATATTTTTTGTAAATCATATTCTTCTTGTAGCAGAAACTTTATTTGCAAAAAATGTTCCCCTGCATTCTGTAATCAGATTAATGTGGTATATTCTTCCAAGTATAGTAGCACAGTCTGCACCTTATGCAACACTTGTAGGTTTTTTAATGTGCCTTGGGCGAATGGCAACGGATAATGAAATATTAATTTTAAGGGCAAGTGGTCAGCGTTACGGTGTAATTTTTAAACCTGTAATTGTAATGAGCGTACTTATTTCTCTTGTAAGTTTTGTAATGAATGATTATTTTCTTCCCTTAGGAACAATAAAATATAATCAGTATTACAGAAGGGTTATTACAGCAAATCCTGCAATTGAACTTGAACCTCATTCAGTAAAAAGAATGAATGATTCTGTACTTGTAATAGGTGATGTTCAGAAAAATCATGTAAGCGATCTTGTTTTTATTTCTACAGATAAAAACGGAAACCAGAGAATGATTATAAGTGGACCAAGTAATATCTTAAAATCAACAAGTCCTGGTGTCGTAATGCAGTTACAGATGAACGATTCATTTGTAATAATGTTTAATAAAAATATGAGGGATAAATACGAAGTTTTAGATTCTGAAGGAATGACACTTAATGTATTTGAATCTTCTTTTACAGATGCCAGTGGCGGTACAGCTCCACGCGAAATGACATCTTTGGATTTACTTAAAAAAATCATTAAGATGAAAAAAAGTAACAGAACTCAGAAAAATCAGCTTAATTATTATATGATTGAATTTTACAGAAAATATTCTGTTCCATTTGGTTCATTCTTTTTTGCAATTCTTGCTTTTCCTTTAGCTTTAGTATTTGGAAAGTCTAACGGTCAGCTCTTAGGTCTTGTTTTTGGTCTTGTAATTTGTCTTTTAAACTGGGTTATGAGTATCTTGGGTCAAATGTTTGGAATCAGGGGAGGCTATAATGCATTCCTTGTAACATGGCTTCCGCATATACTTGTTTCTTTGATAGGTATTTTGATTTATTTAAGGCTGGTAAAAAAATAAATGAAACTTACTTTATATGTTGTAAAAAAATTTGCAGGAAGTTTTATTGTTTCACTTCTTTTTTTTATAATGATGCTTTCTTTAGCTGACCTTGTAATGAATTTGTGGAGTTATATTTCACGTTCTGTTGCACCGGAAACTATCGGAAAGATTATGCTTTATTATCTTCCAAAGTCAGTGTGGTTTTCCCTACCACTTGCAGTTCTTATTGCAACAGCTTATACACTAAGCGATTTGTATGCAAGTAATGAACTTACAGCAATTTTTGCTTCGGGTATTTCACTTTTTAAATTTACTCTTCCTCTTTTGATAATTGCTTTTTTTATGAGCATAGGAATGTTTTTCTTTGACAATAATTTAGTTGTTCCGACTTATGCAAAAAAAATTAAACTGCAAAATGAAGTTCTCCGTCGTGAAACTTCTCTTAACAATGACAGAATTGTAATTCTTTCTGAAGAAGGGAGAATTATTTACAAGGCGGATTATTATGACAATGCACAAAAAAGACTTTTCAATGTCTACATTATTTTTAGAAATGAAGATATGTCTTTTGACTGTATTGTAAGGGCAGATAATGCACTTTTTATAGACGGTAAATGGCATCTTTCTAATTCAGTTCAGTTTACAAAAGAAGGGAGTGAAATAAAAACTAGTTCTGTTGACCAGTCTCACATTGAACGTCTTACAGAAGTACCTGAAACTTTTAGAAATAATACAATTGATGTAGAATCAGTAAATATTAAGGAAGCTAAAGAATATATAAGGCATCTTGAAAAAGCTGGCCTTCCTTCTGGAGAAGCAAAATCTGTTTATTATAAAAAATTTACTTTTCCTTTTGTTCTTTTTATTTGTGTTTTCTTAGCCATAGGTCTTAGCGGTAAAACTAGAAAAAATGTTTTAATCGTAAGCATTGCACTTTCGGTTGGGGCTGCGGTTTTATTTTATGTTCTCCAGATGATGACAATGATTATGGCAAAGCATGGTGTTATTCCTCCTTTAATGGGACCTGCTTTTCCAGTAGTATTTTTTATTTTTGTATCCATAGCACTTTTGCGTTATGCCCGTACATAAAATTTTGAGGATAAAATTATGATTGAAAAAATATTTGAATGTAAGCACGAAGATAAAAATTCTTTCTTAGACGGAACAAGCCGTCATGCTGCAAGAACAGGTGTAATTCATCTTCCACATGGTGATGTTCAGACTCCAGTTTTTATGCCTGTTGGAACTAATGCAACTGTAAAGGCTATTTCAAAAGATGATTTGGAAGAAATTGGTTTTGAGATTATTCTGGCAAATACCTATCATCTTTATTTGCGACCTGGTGCAGATCTTGTTTGTGAAGCTGGCGGACTTCATGGGTTTTCTAAATGGAATAAAAATTTTCTTACGGACTCAGGAGGCTTTCAGGTATTTTCTCTTTCCAAGTTAAGAAAAATTCAGGAAGAAGGTGTAAATTTTCAAAGTAATATTGACGGTTCAAGACATTTTTTTACTCCGGAAAATGTTGTTCAAACTCAGGTAAAACTTAATTCGGATATTCAGATGCAACTTGATGTTTGTACAGGTCATGGAGTTGAAAGAAAAGAAGCGCTTAAGGCACTTGACCTTACAAAGAAATGGACAAAACGTGCTTATGATGAATGGATAAAGCAGCGTGAAAATGGTTATAAGGGGTATCTTTTTCCAATTGTACAGGGAAACTTTTTTGAAGATCTTAGAAAAGAGAGTGCAGAGTTTTTGTCTTCTATGGATTTTCCTGGTATTGCAATTGGAGGCCTTAGTGTAGGGGAACCAGCTGAAGTATTTGCATCATTTTTAAAATATACATGTCAGTTTTTACCAAGAGAAAAGCCACTTTATGTCATGGGAATAGGTACACCTGAATATATATTGGAAGCTGTTTCTGATGGAGTTGATATGTTTGATTGTGTATTGCCTACACGTAATGCAAGAAACGGATCTTACTTTACTCATGACGGTCCTCTGTCGATTAAACAGGAACGCTTTGCTCACGACTTTAGTCCTCTTGACAGCGAATGTAAGTGTAAGGTCTGCCGTACATATAGCCGTGCTTATCTTCGTCATATATTTAAAGAACAGGAAATTTTATCTTCGATGCTTGCTTCTTATCATAATCTTTATTTTTTAAATAATATGATGAAAGAAATTAGACTGGCAATTAATGAAGATCGTTTTACAGAATATAAAGAAAATTTTTTGAAACGTTTTCATTCTGGAAATATTTAATTTTTTACCTTAGAATATTTAAATGTTTAACGGAGGATTCTATGAAGAAAATACTTTGTTTTTTTACAGCATTTTTTTTTACTTCAGCTGTTTTTTTATTTGCAAATGATGATAAAGATTCTCTTCAGGAAAAAAGCGTATTTAATTTTGAAGAATCTTCTTATGCTAAAGAAAAATGGGCTAATGTTCCACAGGCAAAAAGACCAAAGACAAGAAGTCAAGATGAACTTGTTTCTGGTGGACTTAAAGATGAAAAGTCAATGACTGATGATTATGTTAAAAAATGTCAGGATACTTTTTTGTATGGTCTTGAAACAGAAATTACAGATTTAATAGATGAACTTAACAAGGCGGAAGATCTTCGCTTTGTTGATGAAATATATGATTTATTTGAGGAAACAAATAATTCTGTTCTTAAACAAAAAATAATTGAATATTTTACAAAATTAAAAGATCCCTGTCTTGAAGATTTTGCAGTTGAAGTTATAAATGATCCTTATGATCAAAAAAAAGATACAGTTTCAGATTGTTTTAAATATATTGCCGCTGTTGGCTGTAAGGCTGCGATTCCAGGCCTTGTAGAATTAGTTGATAAGGAAGAGGAAGATTATTTTAATGGGGCTTTGACTTGTCTTGGAGAAATTGGCGGTGAAAAAGAAGCTTTGTTTTTGGCCGATTACCTTGATCGTGAAGATTTGAGTGTAGCACAGAAACAGGCTTTGATGCGTGTACTTGGAAAAATAAAATCTGTTCAGACATGGGAAAAACTTTCAGAAATTGCACAGGATGAAAACGAAAATACTTTTGTAAGAATGTATGCAGCAGAAGCAATTGGTGCAATGCAAAAAAGTGAAAGTGAAGATATTTTAATTGATTTGTTTGAAGATTCAGATCCAAATTTACGCTCTTATGTTATTAAAGGAATTTCTTATTATACTGATACAAAAGCAGATAGACTTATAATTTCAGGAATAAGGGACAGTCAGTACAAAGTACGCCTTGAAGCTATAAATGCAGCAAGTGAACGCGATTTAAAGGATGCAGTTCCATATTTAATCTATCGCTGCAAGGACAAAAGTGAACAGGATCAGGTAAAAAATAAATGCTATGAAAGTCTTGCAAAACTTAATACAAGTGAGGGGAATGAATATTTACTTAGTCTGATTACAGATAAAAAAGTTTCAGATAGAATTAAAATAAAAGTAAGTGCAGCTTTACTAAAAGAAAATAATACTGGTTCTACAGAAATTATAAAACTTGCAAAAGAAAGTCTTTTAAGTGATCAAAAAAAATCTCTGCGTTATGCTTTGGGTAAAGAGTTCGCAAAGTATGGTCGTCCTGAATATGAAGAAATCTGCGGAATGTATATTGATCATGCAGATGTTTCAACACAGGGAACAGGACTTGATATTTTTGCCAAAGGAAAATATGACTCCTTAAGGGTAAAAGTGTATGCTTTAGCCCGTGATGCAGAAATTGTTGAAGAAGAAAAGACAGAAACTTCTGCGGATAAAAAAGCAAATACATTAAAAAGTTCAAAAAAGCCTAATGCAAATGCAAAAAAAGCAAAGGCTATTCTTGAGCGAACTGGTTTTTATTCAAAAGAAGACAGAACACTTTATGAAGAAGAACTTAAAAAAAGCAAAAGCCCTGCAGATGAAAAATTGCCTGCAAGAACTTCTGCTCCCGAAAAATAAATTTTATTGATACATGTTGTTTAAAACTCTGTATATGATATTAATTTTTTCTTTTTCTGCTGAACTTAAATTTATTTCTTTTGTGTCATCAATGAGTTTTTCAAGGGAAGCAAGACTTTCATTTAAAGCTGTAGAAAATCCCCTTGAAACTTTATACCAGTAAGAACCGCTTCCATTTGTAAAAAGACAGATAAATCCAAGTTCTTTAGATTTTTCTTTTGCAACTGTAACACGCATGATGTTTTCTACAGAAGCTAAAAGTTCCTGCAATTCATTTTCATTATTGATGTTTACGTTTAATTTTCGTTTCCATTTTTTTTCTTCCAATGGTTCAAGAATTAAATTTTTTGTGGCTTTAAAAATAATTTCCATCTTTTCACCATCAAGAAGAGTGTATCCGCCGTTCATTAAAATTTTTCCGCGAAGAGAACTTATTACTGCAAGCAGATTCTGGTCTTTTTCTTTTAAGAAGGCTTCCTTAAATTTTGCAAATGGTAAGAGTGCAACTTTTTTACCTTTTATTTTTTCAATTTCAAAATATGATCCGCCTAATAATATTTTATCCTGATTTTTAGCTTTTTTATCTTTTTTTGTAAAAAGACCTTCATCGCCAATAAAAGGATTTTTTGCAAATCTAGAATCACTTCTTCCAACTTTCTGTTTGTTATCTCTAAAATTTGAACCTTTATATTCCATTGTGCCTGTTAAGGTTCGGACATTATTTTTTCTTACTTTGAGCAGTTCTGATTCTAGAGAAGGATCTATGTTTTTTAAAATTGATTTAGTTAAAGGTGAAACGCTCATTGCAAACATGCGACTTGTTCTTACAATTTCTCCTGCAACAATATAGAGGGGGTTTGCTCTGAACATTGAAGAACCAGGATGAATTGAAATGTGATCTGCTGTAAGACTTCTGTAAATTTCTTTGCCTTCACGAATGCATACAAACTGAATCATTCCGCTTGCAATACAGCAAAGGTAATTGTCCATGTTTCCGCCACCTGTAAGTGGAATGCCCATTTTTGTAACAATTTCTTCAAGCTGAATTTTTATGTTTTCAATTTCTGCCATGACTCTTGAGTCTAAATAATTGTTTGTACAAAAGCGTTCTTTGTTACCCATTGAAACATATGTTTTAAAAAGTTTTACATAGCTTACAAAATCTCCCTGAATGTCCCGGAAGGCATGGTGGGCTTTTCTTGCATCCATTTCTTCTCCAGGTGGTAAAATAAAAGGTGAGTGGGTACTTAAAAATGATGCTGCAATTAAAACTTCTTCTAGAACTTCAGGGTAGTGTAGAATACTTTCGATAATAATTCTTGACACTCGTGGTTCAAGAGGGAAGGCAACCATAAGTTTTCCAATTTCACTTAAAGTTCCGTCAGAATTTATTGCTTTAAGCATTGTTAAAGTTTCTACAGCTCCCTGAATACCGCCTGCATCTGGTGGAGAAATGAAATCAAATTTGTCAAAGTCAGTGATTCCTAATTCACTCATGCGTAAAATAACTTCACTTAAGTCAGTTCTGTAAATTTCTTCTGTTGTATATTCTTCACGGGCGTCAAAATTTTCTCTTGAATAAAGTCTGTAACATGTTCCTGGTTGTGTTCTTCCGGCTCGTCCTCGTCTTTGATTACAGCTGGCTTTTGAAATCTCTGTTTCTTCAAGACTGGATGTAAATGTTTTTGGACTGTAGAAATTTAATTTTGCAAGACCTGAATCAATTACTGTTGTGATACCGTTAATGGTAACTGAGGTTTCGGCAATATTTGTAGAAATTACAACTTTCTTTTTTCCAAATGGCGGATTGTCAAAAACTTTTTCTTGTTCTTCTTTTGCAAGTCGTCCATACAGAGGAACAATATGTATTTTATTTTTAAAGTGTGCAAATGAAAGTCTTTCTACACAGTCGCGTATAATTTTTTCACCAGGTAAAAAAATAAGTATGTCGCCCTTTGTGTTGTTATCTAAAACTCTGTCTACTGTTTTTTCAATTTTTGCAAGAAGTGCTTCACATCCTGTTTCGCTTAGAGTTGTAGTTTTTGCAGCAACAGGATCATAAACCATTGTTACAGGAAAAATCTGTGTATCTATGTTTACAATCGGGCAGTCGTTAAAATAGCTGCTGAATGCTTGTGCGTTCATTGTTGCGGAACTTACTATTACTTTAAAATCTTTTCTTTCTTTTAAAACTCTTTTTAAAAGACCTAAAACAAAATCAATGTTAAGACTTC
>CAZALL010000035.1:10448-14244 GCA_964485955.1 uncultured Treponema sp.
CTTCTCTCGTGTGCTTCGTCAACCATAATAACAGAGTAGCGGCTCATCCATGGATCAAGTTTCATTTCCTGTAAGAGAATTCCATCAGTCATAATTTTTATGCGGGTACTTTCGTCTGTTTTATCTTCAAAACGCATTTTGTAACCAACAAGTCCCGGGTATGAAGTTTTAAGCTGTTTTGCAATAAATTCACTTACACTTAAAGCCGCAATACGTCTTGGCTGAGTGACTGCAATAATTCCGTTTTGAGAATAACCTGCTTCGTGTAAAATAACTGGTAGCTGTGTTGTTTTTCCGCTTCCTGTAGGACTTTGTACTACAATTACTTGATTGTCCTTAAGTGAATCTAAAATTCTCTGTTTTTGAGAATATACAGGGAGCTCTTTGTAATTTATTGACATCTTATATTTCCTTTTGTATTTTCCATAAGTTTTTTTCTTTCTGTAAGGAAGGAAGCCCATTTTATATTTTCTTCTTCTTTAAATTTATTTATTGTTTCATCATTTAATTTTTTTATAACAAAGTTATATTCCGGAGTGATGTATGTTGTTATTAAAAGGGGAGTAATTTGTTCTACCTTAATTCCATTCTGCGTTTTTTTGAAAAGAACCTTGATTAAATATCCATCTCCTGTGTATTCACGATTTTCTGAAGGATTTTTAAAATTTGGTTTGTAACGCTGGGCACTGATTATATTTCCCAAAGCATGAAAAATCATTTTTGAAGTATCTGTGTTTTGATATTCAAGTAGCTCCCAGTCTTTTGCAACATGTGCATGATTTGCCCATACAATGTCAACTCCGCATTCTAAAAGTTCATTGTAAAAATTTTTTTGTTCTTCGCGGATACTTTGTATATATTCTTCATCACTTGCATGCAAACTTAATATAAAAATGTCACATGGATTTTTTTCTTTTAATAATTTTATTTTTTCTTTTAATAAAGTACGCCCTTTTGGTCCTGGACTAAAAAAATCTATGTATGAAGAGTAGTATGGTTTATTTAAAATTTCTGTTACTGCACAAAATAAAATTTTCCAGTTTTTTATATTTATTAGTCTGTAAGTAAGAGGTGCTTTTGAAATATTTTTAATTCCGCAGGCATACACCGGACGTTCAGAATATTTTGTTTCTTCTTCTTTTTGAATAAAATATTTATATGTTTCTAAAATGCCTTCAAGTTTTTGATCGTTTGTGTGATTATTTGCAAGACTAAATATGTTAAATCCTGCATCAATTGCTGCCTGTACGTAGGAAGAGTTCATATTGAATGTAGGGTAAGTTTCAAAAGGTTTTTTGTCATCAACAGGGGCTTCAAGGTTTGCTAGTGCAAGATCTCCTTCATGTAAAAAATCTTTTATGTCTTCCCATATAAGACTGTAATCTTTCATTGCATAGTTTGGACGGTGTGCCATTATGTCGCCGCCAAAAACTATTGAAATAAATTCATCTTCGTTTTTATTTTCTTCACAAAAATTAGATGCAGTGTTTTTTGTGGAATTACATCCGCTAAAAATAAAAAGAGAAAACAGACTTGTAAAAAAAAATGCAATTAATTCAGTTTTACGGAACATAAGTAGTTTAAAATCTATTAAATTGTTTTTAGAAAATTTAAGTTTTTTTATTATAGCTTCAAATTAGTGTATTTTCAATAGAAGACATTTAACTCTTAATTGATTAAGTATTTGTATTATGCTAAGATGTGAACATGTTTGACGTAAAAGATACATCTATTCTTGAACTTGATGAAGAAGATTTTGATACTGTTCTGGCAGAAGATATTGCTTTTACAGGTACTATTCGTTTTGCAAAGCCTTTTATGATTAAGGGTAAGGTAAATGGAACTATTGAGGCTACAAGTGATCTTCTTATTGATTCCATGGCAGAAGTAAATGCTGATATAAATGCAAATAGAATTCTTGTAAAAGGTAAGGTTAAGGGAAATATTGTCGGAAAGAACCTTATTTTTGTTACTTCATCTGGTTCTGTTGATGGAGATTTAACTTCGGCTCAAGTTGTTCTTGAACCAGGCTCAAGTTTTACGGGTAAATGTTCAATGGCTAAAACTTCGGGAGGAGTTCAGTAATGAAAAGAACTTTTAAAATTATTGCACTGTCTTGTCTTTTTATATTTTCATCATTTGCATTTGCTCAGTCTGGCAAACCTGATGCACTTAAACTTTACCAGCAGGGTAATTATGCTCAGTCAATAAAAGTCTGTGAATCTGAACTTCTTTCTAATCCAAATAATCTTGATTCTTACGCTGTAATGTGCTGGTCACTTATAGAAAATAGGCAGTATGCTGAAGCAGAACAGCGTGCTTCTGAAGCAAGAAAAATTAATGCCTATGACGTGCGCATTATTGAAGTTTTAGCAGAAGCAAAATATTATCTTGGAAAAAACAATGAGGCATTAAATCTTTTTCAGACATATGTTGCAAATGTACCTGAAAATGGAAGTCGTTACGGTAAAGCCTATTATTATATGGGTGAAATCTATATCCGTCAGGCACGTTTTCTGCACGCAGACATTGCTCTTACAACTGCTGTAAGAAGTGAACCTTTACTTGATTACTGGTGGACACGTTTAGGCTATGCCCGCGAAAATACAAAAGATTATGTGAGTGCAATTGCAGCTTACGACAAAGCACTTTCCCTAAATTCTGCACAGGCGGATGCTAAAGCTGGTAAGACACGTTGTCAGTCTCACCTTTAATTAAAAGAATCGTACATTTTGAAACTCTAGGATGCCGTCTTAATCAAGATGAAAGTGAAGGGGCGGCTCATTGTTTTTTAAACCATAATTTTTCTGTAAGCATGGAAAGTTTGACTTCTAAATCACAAGTTTCTGAAGAAACTTTTTTATGCGTAGTAAATACTTGCACAGTAACAGGAAAGGCAGAACAGAAAGCAAGAAGAGTAATCCGTCTTTGTCTTGAAAAATGCCCATATGCTTTTGTAATTGTTACAGGCTGTTATGCCCAAAGAAGCAGTCTTGAAATAAAGTCCATCTGCCCGGAAAAAATACTTACAGTTCCTGGAACAAAAAAACATATTCTTTCTTTAATTGCTGCATACTTTGAAAAAAAAGAAATTACTTTTGATTCTTTAAAAAATTTTATTGATGAATGTATTGCAGATAAAAATTCTGATTTAAGTAAAAATCATTTTGTTTTGTATACTCCTCATTTTGAAAAACATTCGCGTGCATCAATTAAAATTCAGGATGGATGCAATAATAGCTGTTCTTTTTGTGCCATTCATTTTGCCCGTGGAAAATCTATTTCTTTAGATGTAAAAACAGTTACAGAGCGTGTTAAAGAAATAGAAGATTCTGGTGTAAATGAAATTGTATTTACTGGTGTAAATTTAAGTCAGTATAAGGGATTAGCAGAAGAAAATATTTATTATGATTTTGCAAGACTTCTTGAACATCTTTTAAAAAATACTAAGCATGTTTATTTTAGAATCTCAAGTTTTTATCCTCAATATGTTACAAAGGAACTTTGTGATGTTATAAAAAATGAACGAGTTCAGCCATTTTTTCATTTAAGCGTTCAGTCTGGTAGTAATGAAATTTTAAAAAATATGAACCGTCCCTATACAAGAGAAGATGTTTTAAATGCGGTAAAACTTTTGAGGACTGCCCGCCCTGAGATTTTTATAAGTTGTGATATAATTGCAGGTTTTCCTGGAGAAAGTGAAAAAGATTTTGAAGATACAAAAGATTTGTGTTTAAAGGCAGATTTTTCTTTTGTACATGCATTTCCATTTTCTCCACGAAAGGGAACTGCTGCT
>CAZALL010000036.1:0-14168 GCA_964485955.1 uncultured Treponema sp.
ACTGTATTTGAAAGTGAACCAAAAAATGCTGCTATACCGCTTACAATTTTTGGCATATGAGGAATTTTTCTTAATAAAAAATCTACAAAAAATGTTACTACAGCAATCATCATGCGGGGAACAATCGAAACAAGCGGATTTACAAAAAGCGGATCCAATCCACCAGCAGGACTCATCGCAGCTTGAATTAAACTAAAAATTCCAAATACTACTCCAACAGTAAGACCTGGAACAAAACCTGCAAGAAGAACCGTCAAAATAACCGGTATCTGAAGAATTGTCAAAGATACAGCCGGATTTATTGAAATAAAACCAAGACGAGTAATTCCTAAAATAACTACGATTGCCGAAAAAGCACCAGTAACTGCTAGCTTGTAATTTAAATTTTTTTCTTCCTTACGCATACACTTTACCTCCAGTAAAATCTAAAACTTGAGGCAGTGTACAAAAAAAATAAAGCCATTGTCAAATATAAATTCTAAAAATATGCAATTTTATGCATCTTCACAGGCAATTAAATCTACCCCAGTGTGCAGTATGTCCTTCACCAGAACATCTCCAGCCTTAACAGGAGAAGCAACTGTCAAACGCCTAACTAACTGCATGCATTCTAAAAGCATTTCTTTTGGGACCTCGCCTTTTGTTTTTGCAGTAACAAGTGGCCTCTTTGCACCTGTAACGGCTACAGTACAAGTCAATGTTCTCTCAGGGTTTGTAAGTTCCTTTCTGGCATAAGTGTCACCGCGGGGACAGGTATTTCCGCTTACTTTAAATAAAGAAGGATCAAAAGTTTTTTTATTTTCTTCACTATATCCTTCAGGTAAAGTAACTTCAAGCTGGCATCCCATAGGGCAAATTATACATGTCAAATGTTTTGTTTTAATATCAGTCAATTGCGTCCTCCGGTAATTCGATTGAAACTGTAAGAGGCTCAATTAAATTGCACTCTTCTTTAAGTAAAGAAGCTTTTATGTCAACAGTCTGCATTTCTCCAGGGCGGACTATGCGTTTTTTCTGCTGAACTAAAAGTTTTGTTCCCTTATAAACACTCACCGTAACTGAACGATATACATCAGTTGAACGGTACATAATTCTGTATTTTTCATCCGCACTGATTTTTTGTGCATTAAATTCTATTTTTTGCGGAACTGTATAACGCACTCTATTTCCAGCAGTAACTGGAAGACATATTTTTTGTTCACATAAGACTTCTGGATTTTCAAAAGACTTTACATATTCTGCCGCACATTTTCCAGCCAGAAGACTTTCTTCTGTAACAAAATCTACTAAGTCGTGAACATGTACACTGTTTCCACAGGCAAATATTCCCGGAATTGAAGTTTCCATACTCTGGTTTACACAAGGTCCGCTTGTTATAGAATCCATTGTTACACCAGCCGCAATAGATATTTCATTTTCAGGAATAAGACCTACGCTCAACAAAACTGTATCACATTCAATAAATTCTTCTGTTCCTTTAATTGGTTTTCTATGTTCATCAACCTTAGCAATTGTAACTCCGCTAACCCTGTCACTTCCATGAATTTTTATTATCGTAGTTGAAAGTCGTAACGGAATGTCAAAATTTTCAAGACACTGCGTCATGTTACGTGCAAGACCTGCAGAATAATTCATTATCTCACAAACAAGCTTTACCTGTGCACCTTCAAGAGTCATACGGCGAGCCATAATAAGTCCAATGTCTCCGCTTCCAAGAATTACAACTTTTTTTCCAGGCAGATATCCGTCAATATTTACAAAACGCTGGGCACTTCCTGCAGTAAAAATTCCAGCTGGTCTTGTTCCAGGAATTACTAAAGCACCTCTTGTTCTCTCTCGGCATCCCATGGCAAGAGCTAAAGTCTTTGTCTGCAAAGTTAAAAGTCCGTCTTCGCTATTAAGTGCAATTACTGTATGCAAAGGCATTTTATTTTCTTTGAAAGACTCACCCTTGTGTATTTCAAGAACCATTGTATTTACTTTAATTTCAACATTAAGTTCTTTAGCCTGCTTAACAAATCTTGAAGCATATTCAGGCCCCGTAAGTTCTTCTCCAAACCAGTGAAGTCCAAATCCATTATGAATACACTGCAGTAAAATTCCACCCGCACGATTATCTCTTTCTAAAACAAGTACATCCTTTAAACCATTTTCTTTTGCTGCAACCGCTGCTGCAAGACCGGCAGGCCCTCCACCTACAACAATCAAATCATATATCTTTTCCATAGTGCCTACCTTGTCCTGCTGTCCAGAACATAACTTGTTCCGCCACGTTTTGTAACGCTTGTCATCGGAATGTCCAGTTCACGGCTTAAAATTTCTGTAACGCGAGGGGAACAAAAACCAGCCTGACATCTTCCCATACCAGCTCTTGTTCTTCTTTTTACACCATCCAAATCTCTTGCCCCCAGTGGACATTTTATTGAAGCAACAATTTCTCCTTCTGTAATCATTTCACAGCGGCAAATTATCTGACCAAACATAGGTTCTTTTTTGCAAAGTTCTGCCTGCTCCTTTCTTGAACAGTTTTTAAAACAAGGAATACCTTTTCTTTCTTCAATAAAATTTTTATTTTCTCCTGCCTTAAGACCACTATTTTTTAAAATCCTAACAACGTCTTCTGCAATTGCCGGAGCACTTGTAAGTCCTGGGGAACAAATACCTGCTACGTTTACAAAACCTTTTACATTTTTATCCTCTTCTACAATAAAGTCATTTACAGCAACTAAATTTCCCTGTACATCTTTTTCATAAGCCAATGCACGAATTCCTGCAAAAGAATTTATTATGTTTCTTCGCGGAATATCCTGCAAACTCAATGAAGCCTGGCGTAAAATTTTTTCCTGACTTTCAGATGAAGTTCCCGTATAATCTTTTGAACAAGCTTTTACTTCATCCGCACTAGGACCAATTAAAATGTTTCCATCAACTGTTCTTGTTACTAAAACACCTTTACCGCTGGCCGTTGGAGTTTGAAAAAGTACATGATTTACTAAATGCTCACACTTATTGTCTAAAAGACAGTATTCTCCACGACGCTGAACAATTTCAAATTTTCTTGCCCCTGCCATTAAACTTATTTTATCGCTGGCAAGACCTGCTGCGTTTACAACATATTTTGTAAATATTTCACCACAACTTGTATTCAATTTAAATAAAGAGTCTTCTTGTTTTTCAATTGAATGAACCATTGTATTACGTAAAAATTCAACTCCATTAATAACTGCACTTTCTGCAAAAGCCCATGTTGCCATGTATGGAGAAATAATTGCAGCACTTGGAGCAAACAAAGCAGCTGTTACATTTTCATTTATATTTGGTTCAAGAGAACGCACCTGACTCTGGTCTAAAAGCTTCATGTCCTTAACACCATTTTTCTTTCCGCGTTCAAAAAGAGTTTTTATTTTTTCAATTCCGTCATCATCAAATGCCAGTACAAGCGAACCAATTTTTTTGTAATCAAAATTTAATTTGTCATGAAGTTCTTCATAAAGTTCAACTCCACGAATATTATATTTTGCCATAAGAGTGCCCGGTAAAGGATCATAACCTGCATGCACAATTCCACTATTTGCCTTTGAAGAACCGCAACTTACGTCATTTTCTTTATCTAAAAGACATACCTTTGCATCAGTTTTTGAAAGTTCCCTGGCAATACAGGCACCGCTTATTCCGGCACCAATAATTACAACATCATAATTCTTCATTTCTTTGCCACCTTTTTTTTAGGATAAACTTTATCTATGCCTTTTTGAATTTCTTCAGGGTCAGCCCATTTTTTACTGCGTTCAACTGCTCTCTTCCACTGAGCATAACGTTCTTTTCTTTCTGAATGTTTCATCTCTGTAGTAAAAATTCTATCGATTTTCCAGTAATCTAAAATTTCTTCCTTACTCTGCCAAAAACCTGTCGCAAGCCCCGCACAGAATGCTGCTCCCAAAGCTGTTGTTTCTACATTCTGCGGACGATAAACTACTTTATTTAAAATATCCGACTGAAACTGCATCATCACATTACTAACGCTAGCCCCTCCGTCAACCTTGACAGCTTTTATTGGAAAACTTACATCATCTGCCATGCACATCAATAAATCTTTTACCTGAAAAGCAATCGCTTCAATTGTTGCCCGACAGATATGTGCTTTTGTAACACCACGACTTAAACCAATTAAAGTTCCACGTGCATAAGGATCCCAATAAGGCGAACCTAAACCCGTAAATGCTGGAACTAAAACAGCCCCATTTGCATCACTTACACTTTCTGCAAGAAGGTCACATTCCCTTGCACTTTTTATAAGCCCTAGCTGATCCCTAAGCCATTTTATTGTTGCCCCTCCCATAAAAACACTGCCTTCGAGTGCGTAAGATACTTTTCCGTTAAGAGAATATGCAATTGTCGTAACAAGCTTATTTTTTGAAGTAATTGCTTTAGCACCTGTGTTCATCAGCATAAAACAGCCAGTACCATAAGTTGTTTTTACTTCACCCTTTTTAAAACATCCCTGACCAAACAAAGCTGCCTGCTGATCCCCAATACATGCCGCTATAGGAATCTCATAACCGCATACATCTTTGTCAGTTACCCCGTAAACGCATGAAGAATCTTTTACCTCTGGCAAAATACACTTTGGAATATCCAGCATCTCTAAAAGTTCATCATCCCACTCAAGCGTATGAATATTAAAAAGCATTGTCCTGCTGGCATTTGTATAATCAGTAATATGAACCTTGCCACCAGTAAGTTTCCAGACAAGCCAGGTATCAATTGTTCCGGCAAGAATTTCTCCTTTTTCTGCCTTCTTTCTTAACCCCGGAACATTATCTAAAAGCCATTTTATTTTTGTTCCGCTAAAATAGGCATCAGGAATAAGACCTGTCTTTTGCTGAATTTTTTTACCCTTACCACTTGCAACTAATTGTTCTGCAAGGTCTGCAGTTCTTCTGCATTGCCAGACAATTGCGTGGTAAACTGGACGCCCTGTAGATTTTTCCCACAAAACAACTGTTTCCCGCTGATTTGTAATTCCAATGCCTGCTATTGCCTGAGGTGAAATTTTTGAAGACCTTATAACCTGCTGCATTACCGCCAACTGACACAAAAAAAGTTCTTCTGCATCATGTTCAACCCAGCCTGGTTTTGGAAAATACTGAGTAAATTCCTGCTGTTCACACGCAATTTTTTGTGCTTTAGAATTAAAAATTATTGCCCGACAAGATGTTGTCCCCTGATCCAATGCAAGAATATATTTTTTTGCCGGCATACAGGCCCCCATGTTTTGAATTTTTTAAGGATGTTTTAAAATTATAACACAGGATTTTAAAAGGTGAGAAAATTTATTTTATAAAAATTTATTTCAAAGTAGATAAAAAATTTTTTATTCCATTAAGATTATCTTTACACAAAGCAGAAGCAAAAGGACGGCCAATTAAAACTTCATCTGCACCAAGAGTTATTGCCGCATTTATATCGTCTTTATTTCTAATTCCGCCGTCAACCCAAATTTTTTTACAATATTTTTTTAAATAATCTTTATGATTAAAAAGATAATCCGCTGTACTGCCACAAGTTGTTTCAATTCTTCCACCATGATTTGAAACAAATGCAACATCTGGTTTTACTTCACAAAGCATCTGCAAATCTTCATCTGTAAAAATACCTTTTATTACTAAAGGCAGTCCCTTGGTATTTAAAAAACTTTTTAATTTATTCAACTGAACTGCTGATTTTTTTTCAAGATTAACTAAATGCCTCATAGTTAAAATATTAAATGCATCTATATCAATTCCAATGTAATCTGCATAAGGCAAGGCCCATTCAAGGCGCTCATAAAATTTATTATCGGGATATGGTTTTATAAAAACTGCAGCTTTTTTATTTAATTTTTTTAAAGCTTCAAGTCCCCATAAAAGTTTTTCATCAGGAGTACCATCGCCTATAGACAAAAAAATATTTTCTTTTGAACAGGAAGAAAGAATATCAAAATAAAATTTTTTTTCATCACTATAACCAATATTTTCTACAGCACCCGTCATAGGAGCAAGTCGGATTTTTACATCATCAATTTTTTTAGAAGTATAATATTTTTTCCAGCCTGCACAATTCAAAATAAAATTTTCATTATTTTTAACTCCGCCCATTCCTGGCATTTCATTTATACAAGCCTTACCGTTGCAGACTGAACAAAATTTACACTTGTACATTTAATCCCCAAAACAAGTTCCAAGTTCTCTTGCAGATAAAATCATAGGATGATCAAGCGGAATATTTTTTACTTTATTTTTAATTTCATTAAGTGGAACTCCGACAATTTTATTATTCTGCAGGGCAACAAGTTTTCCAAAATCTCCCCTGTATAAAAAATGAGCTGCTGCCGTACCAAACTGACTTGCTAAAACTCTGTCATAGGCACTTGGTGTTCCTCCGCGCTGAAGGTAACCCAAAACTGTAACCCGCGACTCAAGACCTGTAGCGTTTTCCAATTCCTTTGCTACACGATAGCCAATTGATTGTGTCATAGCTGCACGGGCTTTTTTAAATGTTTTTTTATCCATCTGTGCTTCTTCAAGATTTTTTGCACCTTCGGCAACAACTACAATTGAAAAATTCTTTCCGGCATCTTTTCTCTTAAGAAGTGTTTTTGCAATTGAATCAATATTATATGGAATTTCCGGAATTAAAATTACATCTCCACCACCTGCAATTCCTGCATAAAGTCCAAGCCAACCTGCCTTGTGTCCCATTACTTCAACAACCATAATTCTTGAATGACTGTGTGCTGTTGTATGAATACGGTCAATCGCTTCTGTGGCAACATCAACTGCTGTATGAAAACCAAAAGTCATGTCTGTATGTTCAATATCATTGTCTATAGTTTTTGGAAGACCTACAACATTTATTCCTTCATCATAAAGCATACTGGCTGTAGAATTTGTTCCGTTACCGCCAATACATACAAGGGCATCTAAGTTCCATTTTTTTATATTCTGTTTAATTGCTTCAACAGGCAAAAGACCTGTCTTTGGATCTGGAAGAGGATTTTTAAAAGGCTTATCTCTTGATGTACCTAAAATTGTTCCGCCTTCTGTTAAAAGATTTACAAGATTTTCTGTATTTAAGGGAAACATATCTCCGTTTACAAGACCACGGTAACCATTCCTTATACCAACAGCATTCATTCCATAATTAATTTTTGCTGATCTACATACAGCTCTTATAGCTGCATTAAGACCTGGTGCATCTCCCCCACTTGTAAGCACACCAAATGTCTTTACCTTAGATTCTTCCATAAATAACTTCCTTATTGGAACATTATAGCAGACAAATATAGTTTTTGACAGAAATTATTCAAAGTTTTATTTCGCCAACAAATGTAGAATCACCATTGTCAGAGGATTTTGCTGAAGGACGTTTTACCGCACTTTCTGTATATGAAACAGTTTCTTCCTTATGAATATCTCTCTTATTTACACGAGGCTTTTTAGGAGCAACAAGAAAACCAAAAAGCATTCCGCACACACTGGCTGCAAGGTTTGTAAAAGTCTGTAAGTTTGCCTTAAAAAATGCTGCAAATGCATTAGCAGAAAGCGAAGGATTATTTTTTACTGCAGCATACATTACGTAAACTAAATACAAAACAAATACTAAAACAAAAGAAACCGGCAATTCCTTTTTATTTAGGCTAGCAACGCAGGCAAGCAAGAGCATTGAAAAAACAACAGAAGAACTCCCATTTAAAGAAAGGGGAACACAGCAGGCATTTAAAACCCCAGAAACAAGTGCAACAACTCCAATCTCAAGAGCAACAAGTGGGGAACCATAGCGCTCTTCTAAAACAGGCCCCAGAAGAAGAATAAAAGAAAGATTTATAAGCAAAGAAGAAGGACTTGATTCTCCAAACACATGAGTAAAAATTTTAATATAATCCAAAGGATTTGAAAAATTAAAAGGAAGATTTGCTTTTGCATTACCAGCACTTGTAAACAGCAAAGGTATAATTTTCCCTTTAAAAACAAAAAAATCACATGCAAAAACAATTATACAAGCCAACGAAAATACCAGCGAAACTGGTGCATCTAAACGGAGTTTTAAAGCTCCACTCTTTTTTACTGCCATAAAAATGATTTTAAAAGTATTGTACTTTATTGTAAAGAGCCTTAAAATTACCAGCAATGAAAGTTTCCTTACTTTTTGAAAAAATTATAAATGACGCAATTGAACTGACCTCTCTGACAAAAAATGAATATCTTTGTCCGGAAAACTTACTAAAGGCAGCTCTTAATTATAGAAGTATACATTCAATTCTTGTAAATGCCGGAGCAGACATTAATACTCTGGTTACAGAACTTGATAAATACTTAGTAACAGAAAATTTTATTCCTGCAGCAGAACCAACTTTTATTGAAAATAATTTAAAAGCAGATGAATATTTTGAAAAAGTATTTAAATCTACAATTTCATATTGCATTAAAAATGACAAAGATTTTATTGAATTTACAGATGTACTTATCTGTATGATGGATGAAAAAAACTGCAATACTGCAAAAATCTTAAAAACATGCGGAGTTGAAAAAACAAATTTAATAAACGTAATAAGCTACAAAAAATACGACACTAACACAGAAGATTTTAACCATTTTGACAAAGCTTATTCTCTTCCAGAAAATCAAAATCCTTTTATAAAAAATTATTTTTCACTCTCAGAAAGTTCTCAAAAAAATCAGCCTAATGGCAACCAGGAAAACAATAGTAACTCTAATGAAAATTCTCCTTCGCAGGAAAAATCATATTTAGAAAAATATACTCTAAACCTTACGCAACTTGCTAAACAAAATCAGTTTGATATTTTAATTGGTCGTGATGAAGAAATTGAACGTACTGTTGAAATATTATGCCGTCGTACAAAAAACAATGTAATTTATGTAGGAGACGCTGGAGTTGGAAAAACATCTCTTGCACAGGGACTTGCCTGTAAAATTGTTGAAAACAAAATTCCAGATGCACTAAAAAACTTTACAATTTATTCCCTTTGTGTAACAGAATTAATTGCAGGGGCAAAATACCGCGGAGACTTTGAAGAACGTCTTACAAAAATTATTGAAGAACTTGAAAAAAAAGAAAAAGTAATTCTTTTTATTGACGAAATACATTCGTTATTTTCGGGCAGTGCAAATTCTCCTAATTCAATTGATGCAAGTGAAATTTTAAAATCAGTACTAAGCGAAAATAAAATTCGTTTTATAGGAACTACAACTTTTTCTGATTACACAAAAACTTTTGAAAAAAATAGAGCTCTTAGTCGGCGTTTCCAAAAAATTGTTGTCGAAGAAGTTTCTCCTATTTTAGCACTTGAAATTTTAAAAGGACTTGCTCCAAAATATGAAGAATTTCATAAAATAAAATATTCAAAAGATGCATTAAAAAGTGCTGTAGAACTTTCAGTGCAATTTATTCCAGAAAAAAGACTTCCCGACAAAGCAATTGATATAATTGACGAAGCAGCCTCATATTTAAAAATTCACAATAAATCAAAAAAAAGCATTCCTCTTGTTACAACAGATATTATAAAAAAAGCAACTTCAAAAATTTCTCGTATTCCGCTTGAAGATATTTCTCAAAATCAAAAAGAAAAATTAAAACAACTTGAAGTTCTTATGAAGTCTCAGATTTACGGACAGGATCAGGCTGTAAAAGAACTTAGTATGGCTGTAAAAAAAGCTGAGGCGGGATTTAAAAATCCAGATAAACCACAAGCAAGTTTTCTGTTTGTAGGACCAACTGGAGTAGGAAAAACTGAACTTACAAAAGTTCTTTCAAAAACACTGGGCCTAAAACTTTTACGATACGACATGAGTGAATATCAGGAAAAACATACAGTCAGCCGTTTAATTGGTTCTCCTCCAGGTTATATTGGTTTTGAAGAAGGCGGACTTCTTGTAGAAGCAATAAGACAAAATCCTCACTGTATACTTTTGCTTGATGAAATTGAAAAAGCAAATGAAAATATTTATAACGTTCTCTTACAAGTTTTAGATTACGGACAGCTTACAGACGGTAAAGGCCGCAAAGCAGATTTTAGAAACTGCATTATCATCATGACAAGCAATGCAGGTGCCCGCGAAATGGAAAAAGGTTCAATTGGTTTTGACCGAGAAGAAAAAAATCAATGTAAAGACAGTGAAGTATGTTTTAAAGAAGCTGTTGAAAAAACATTCTCTCCAGAATTTAGAAACAGACTGGACGCTGTAATAACTTTTAACTACTTAAAAGAAGATACTGCATTTTTTATTGCAAAAAAAGAAATTGAAAAAATTGCACAGCGTCTTTCAAGTAAAAAAATTAAACTTGAAGTAACAGATGCAGTTATTTCTTTTATTGCACAAAAAGGTTTTAACCAAAATTATGGAGCAAGAAATATTACACGCTCTGCAGAAACATTAATTACAGAACCTTTGACAGATGAAGTTCTTTTTGGAAAACTGTCAAAAGGTGGCAAAGTAAAAGCAGATTTATGCGATGAAAAAATTACTTTTAACTTTGAGCCTTAAAAACTTTTTTTCGTAAAACGTGATATGTTCCCATAACCATAGGACCTGTTATAAGCCAGCTTACAGGATAAACTGCCATCAAAACAGCAAATGCCTGTTCCGGTGCAAGAATTGCCTTATAATGAGCAAAGACTGTAAGTACCCATATTATTCTTATTACACAGACACCAAAAATTGTTTCTATGGCAGGAAGCATTGAATAACCCATTGCCCTTAATGCACTCGCAGAAAGTTCATAATTACAGATAAGGCAGTCAAATGTTTCAACTACCAAAAGCCTTATAATTCCGTATTTAATTGCAAGCGGATCTTTTGTACACACTCCAATAAAAAATTCCTTAAAAATTATAAAAACACTGACCATGACAGCCATAATAATTACACTGTAAAACCAGCAGTACCTAAAAACTTCTTTGCATCTTTTAAAATTCTTAGCACCTATATTCTGACTTGTAAAAGAAACAACAGCTTGATTAAATGCACCCACAACATAAAATGTATAGAATTCATATAATTGTCCCGAAGCAGAACCTGCCATTGCACTTGAACCAAAACTGTTAATTGAACTTTGAATTATTATATTTGAAAGATTAAATACCATTCCCTGAAGTCCAGAAGGAACTCCAATTTTTATCATCATTATAAGATAATGGCGATTTATATGAAGCTTTTTAAAATCTAAGTGAAGTTCTCCTTTTTCTTTCATAAGACAGACGGTTACAATAGTTCCACTTACAGCATTTGAAATTAAAGTAGCAACAGCAACTCCACTTACAGCCATCTTAAAAACAATTACAAAAACAAGATTTAAAACAACATTAAGTGCACCGCCTAAAAGAAGTGCAAGTAAAGGCCTTAAAGTATCCCCCTTGCTTCGTAAAACTGCACTAGCAAAATTGTAAATCATTATAAAAGGCATGCCAGCAAAATAAATGCGCAAATAAAGAATAGCACTTTCCAAAACATCATCAGGCGTACCCATTGCAGTAAGAATCGGACGTGCTAAAAAAAATCCCACAAAAATTAAAGCAAAACCGCTTATTAAACTTACCGCAATTGCAGTATGTACTGCATCCTGAATATTTTTTAATTTACCTTCACCAATAAAATTTCCGATTACAACATTAGCACCAACAGAAAGTCCTAAAAAAACATTTATAATTATACTTATAACCTGTGAATTACTTCCAACTGCAGCAAGTGCCTGACTACCAGCAAAACGTCCTGCTACCGCCAAATCTGCGGAATTAAAAAGCTGCTGTAAAATACTACTCGCCGCAATTGGCAAAGTAAAAATAAGTATTTTGTCCCACAGGGAACCTTTTAACATATCTATTTTCAAAGCACTAACCTTTCTTCTTAAAAAGTTTTGCAGGCCTATGACCCGCACCACTTGTAAATTTATCAGTCTCTTCAACATAAGGTAAAACTTTTCGCCTAAAATTTGGCGAAGAAACATTTTGCCCTTTTATACTTTCCAAAACTTTTTGTAAAGCAGTCAATGTAAACAAAGGCGGCATAAAATCAAATAAAATATCAAAGTCATCTGCATCACGTTTAATAATTCCAATTGCAGTTGAAATAATTTTTGCATGATCAAAAGCTAAATTTCCGCTATCAACAATTTCATATTCTTTACGACCAAAAAGTGTTTTTTTTAATTTAAGTTTTGCAGTAATTACAATATTTTCTTGTGTATTTTTTAATTTTAATACGGCTGAATTATTTGCACTTTCTGTAAATTCAATTTTAAACCACTTTGCTTCACTTGCATCATCGCCTGCAACCGCCTGAACATTTTCTTCATTAAGAATTGTAATAAATGCATTAGAAATAATTCTTCCGCGAGGATCCCTGTTTACTTGAGAAAAAACACCCATAGGCATAAGAGAAGAAGGCGTTAACATAGTTTCTTCTTTTAATTCCCTAAATGCACATTCTTCAATTGTTTCATCGATATTTAAAAAACCACCAGGAAGTGCCCAATAGCCTAAAAAAGGATGCCCACCTCTTTTAATAAGAAGAAGTGAAAGAGATTTTTTTTCATCCTGTCTGTAATTTTTTTCCTCTTTTTTTGTAATACCAAATGCAACAATATCTACAGTAAGACTAGGCCGCGGATATTTAGAAAGATCATAATTTTTTAAAAATTCTTTTTCCGTCATAGCAAAATCAATTATGTGTTAATCTCCAGTCAATTGTCTTTTTAAGATATTCAATATATGCGTCATCCTTACACATAGTTTTTCCAATTGCATTAGAAAGTTTTGCAACAGGTCTGTCATTACACTCAGTAACTTTCATTACAATATTTAATGGTTCAACATCAGTATCATTTGCAATATAAGTTCCAATTCCAAAAGCAACTTTTATTTTATCCTTAAAATATTCATAAAGTTTTGAAGCCCGCTCAAAATCAAGACTGTCACTAAAAAGCAAAGTTTTATATTTTGGATTAACACGTTCATCTTTATACTTGTCATAATATTTTTTAAAATGTTCAATCCAGGCATCACCCCATTTATAAGGATCTCCAGAGTCATGCCTTACACCGCCAAAACATATTGAATAAGTATATTCCATATCAAGGTGAGCTGACTCATCCCCAATTGTATCCGTTAAATATGTTCCATTTAAAACACCATATTCTTTTGTCCAAGCATCCATTGCAAGTTTATTTGAATACGCCGGATTAAACATTGGATTTCCCTGACCTACGCACATAATAAATTCGTGTGCCATTGTACCAACCGGAGTTACATTATATTTTTTTGCAAGATAAACATTTGAAGTACCTACACATTTTGAATCTTTATAAGCTCCATTATTTTCACACAAAACTTTTACAGCAAGTTCCTGAGCTTGTGCACTAAGCCTTCGTCTTAAACCAAATTCACTAAAAATACCAATATTATATTTTCCGCTTACAAGCCAATTCTTTTTTTCTTCCAGTTTACGCTTATACTGTTCAATCAAATCTTCATATTTATATTCCATTCTAAAGTAAACTTCATTTACAATAGCCAGAACAGGTATTTCATACATGGAAGTATTAAGCCATGTTCCATATGCTTCAATTGAAAGACCACAGTCCGCATCTCTTGTAATTTCAAAATCTTCATACCGCGGATTCCAGATTCTAAGATGATCAATATAATCTTCATGCAGCCATTCAATATTTGAAAGATATTGCAATTCTTCTTCACTAAATTTTAAATTACAGTAAGAATGTATCTGCTCTTTAATTTCTTCAAACATTTCCTGAGTAAACTTAACACCCTTGTTGCGGCACTTAAAAGTCCACCTAGTTTTGTAAGATGGATACTGATGATAAATTGCCTGACCCATAGAAAATTTATAAAGGTCAGTTTCCAAAAGACTAGTAATAATATTGTGAAGTTTCATGATTTTATCTCTCATTATTAAATTTGATATTAATATTTTGATATTATCAGTCTTATAATTAAGCGTCAATATAGTTAAAAATTTTAGTCACTATCCTTACCTTGTTCTTAAAGTGTTTATTTTTCACCGCAATACAATTTTTCATACTGCCCAGCAATATGCTCCCAGCTGTAAAGGCTCTTTCCTTCTTCTAGCATAACTTTTCCAATTTCTGCAAAA
>CAZALL010000037.1:0-14001 GCA_964485955.1 uncultured Treponema sp.
TCTTACTTTTAAAAAACTCAATGTATTTTGAGCGTAATTCATTTGCAGTCATAATCAGTTATAGTAAAGAATTACCCCCCTTTAGTCAATTCAAAGGCAATTCATTCAAGTACAATTAATTTGATAAAATTATCAAAAGCAAAAGAAAATAGGGAGTTTCTAAAAATTGCAATTTCTAGAAACAACTTTGAAAATAAAAAAAATAACTATAAAAAAATAAACCTATACAGACAAATAAGACATTCCGCTTGAAAATCAAAAATAATCGTATTAGAATAAAAAAATGATTACGTTAAAAGAATCAAACTTAAGAGACTTATTAAACAGACGCAAGAAATTTATAAAAACACATACAGGTTTTATTGAAGCAACTATCAGTTTTATTGTTTTTGCAGTTTCTCTTATTTTGTCAGATATTATTCATGCAGAATTATTTACAAAAATTACAGTAGGAATTTTAACAATTCTTTATATTGCATTGACAATATATGCCTTTAAGGATTCTCATTATTCAGTCGAAAAATTTTATGACGATATAGTTTCCACTAGTGAAAGTAAGGAACATAATTTATCTCTTATAATAATAAAAGATAAAAAAAATAAATATGGTAAATATCTTTTAGAATACAACAAACGTTGGAAATGTTACCTTTTTCCTTTTTTAAGAACTATGCAGGATAAAGACATAGACTCCGTAAAAGATTTTTTACAGTATGACTTAAAATTAAATAACTACGATATAGGAACAACCAAGGAAGCCGATTTTACAAAAGTTTCAGTTTCTGCTAATTTGACAAAGACTTATCATCACACATTTTATCCGATAGAAATTGACACATTACAGACTGTTTTAAATACAGATAAAAGAATTATCATCAACGGTAAAAAATTCAAGTGGTTTTCAATTGAAGAAATGAAAGCTGATGAAAATATATACGGTAAAAATAAAGAAAATATAATATACATTGAAGAAAACTTTTAATATTTAAGACCGCTATAATAAAACAACTTGAATAAAAAACAATAAAATTTTACAGTAAGACCATGACATTTGGATACATTTTATGTGCATTACTTATTGCAGTTGTACTCTGCGGAATAATTTACAGAAGAAAAGTTCTTTCAAAAACATACAACGAATTTGCGGAACCAGAAAATTCTTTTACCCTGCTTGTTGACCAGAGCGAGCCAAAAAGAATTTTAAAAGGAATTATTGTAAACACAGGAAGTCTTGAAGGTATTTTTACCCCTGAAGATTTTAATTCTTCTGCTGCTCAAGTACACCTTGATGAAAAAGAAATAAAAATTCTTTCAGCCCAGCCATGCGATATTGACGGTAACGAAGAAAAAGACTTACGCTACGTATCACACATAAAATTCAGTACAGAAGACACAGAACTTATGGCATTTGAAAAATCAGAATGTCCTTTATCTGTAAGCATAAAAAAACTCTCTGACAAAAAATTTACTTACTTTGATACAGTCATTCTTGCAGATTAAATAAAAAGCCAACAATTGGACTTGAACCAACCACCTGCTCTTTACGAGGGAGCTGCTCTACCAGATGAGCTATGTTGGCAAAAACAAACTTGGGAAACTATATAGTAAATTTTTATTGAGGTCAATTACACAAAAGAATTTCGGGTAATTGCAATTAAAATTGAATTATGATACTTTTAGGCATGAAAGTTGCAATTTTTTTTGGTTCAAAATCGGACCTTGAAACGATGAAAAAGTCAGCTGACGTTCTTAAGGAATTTGGTGTTGACTATAAAGCCTTTGTTCTTTCTGCGCATCGTGCAGGTGAAATTCTTTCAAAAACAATTAAAATGATTGAAGATGACGGTTATGAAGTAATTATTGCCGGAGCTGGTTTAAGTGCAGCTTTACCAGGCGTAATTGCAGGTCAGACTGTTCTTCCTGTTGTAGGTGTTCCACTTGAATGCGTTACTCCAGGAAAATCAAACGGACTTGGCGGAATGGATGCTCTTTTATCTGTAGTACAAATGCCTCCTCAGATTCCAGTTGCCTGCGTTGGAATTAACAATGCAAAAAATGCAGCTTACATGGCAGTAGAAATTCTTGCAGTAAAATATCCTGAATTAAAACAAAAATTAATCGACTTTAGAAAAAAACTTAAAGAAGAAGCTCAGACAGCTTGCACTTCAATAGAATTATAAAAAACAGCAGGTAAAAAATGCAGAATAACGTGGACAATTTTTTTGAAGAAGAAGAAGATAAACTTCGTGACGAATGTGGTGTTGTCGGAGTTTACCTTACATCTAAAATTGAAAAATCAGAAGGGCAAAAAGAATATGTAGCTTATTCTGCCGAAAACTTTAATTGTGCTACAAAAGTATATTACGGTCTTTACGCTTTACAGCACCGCGGACAGGACAGTGCTGGCATTGCAGTTGGCGATGGTACTGAAATTAAATTCCATAAGGGACTGGGAACAGCTGCTGAAGTTTTTAACAGAGAAAATTTAACTTCCCTTACAGGTCATGTTGCTATCGGACACGTACGTTATGCGACAGCCGGTTCATGCACTTTAGAAAATGCCCAGCCAATGGTTCAAAAATCAAAAATCGGTAACTTAGCCCTTGCCCACAACGGACAATTAATCAATTATGAACAGCTTAGAGAAATGCTTGAAGAAACAGGCTCAACCTTTGCTTCAACAAGTGACACTGAAGTAATTGTAAAACTTATAGCTAAATCTTACAAAAAAGGCTTAGAACGTGCCTTAACAGATACAATCCAGATGATAAAGGGTTCTTTTGCACTTTGCGTAATGACAGAAAATTGTCTTATTGGAGCAAGAGATCCAAACGGAATACGTCCTCTGTGCCTTGGAAAACTCGAAAACGGCTGGATGCTTGCAAGTGAAAGCTGTGCGATTGATGCAGTTAACGGAACATATATCCGCGACATTCACCCAGGTGAAATTGTAATTATAAACGATGACGGAGTTCTTTCATTTGAATTTGGTGAACATACTTCAAAGCGTACATGTATTTTTGAATACGTTTACTTTGCCCGCCCTGACAGTATTATTGACGGAATTTCTGTTCAGGAAGCAAGAATGAAGATGGGTGCAACATTAGCAAAAGAAAGTCCTGTTCCTGCAGATGTTGTAATTGGCGTACCTGACTCAGGTCTTGGAGCCGCTATGGGTTACGCAAAAGAAGCAGGCATTCCATATGCCCAGGGAATTGTAAAAAACAAATATATCGGAAGAACTTTTATTGCCCCTACCCAGCAGGAAAGGGAAAACATGGTTTTTGTAAAACTCAATGCTTCTAAGTGTGATGTAAACGGAAAACGTGTTGTCGTAATAGATGATTCGATTGTACGCGGAACTACAAGCCGTCGCTTAGTTCAGATTTTACGCAGAGCTGGTGCAAAAGAAGTTCACTTTAGGGTTTCTTCTCCGCCTGTAAAATTTCCCTGCTACTTTGGAATAAACACTCCTTCAAGAAATGAATTAATTTCAAGTCAGCATGATGTAAATGAAATCTGCAAAGAAATAGGTGCTGATTCACTTGCATTTATAAGTGCAGAAGGAATGCTTGAAGCTTGCAGAAGTCTAAATCCAGAAAGTGCAGGTTTTTGCAAGGGATGTTTTACCGGTGAATACCCTATGAGCGTTCCTGGTGAATTAAACGGCAAAAAGTGTAATTAATAACTAAATAGAAGTTACTTATAAAAATAAAATTTCAAGGAGAATTTCTTATGGTGGATTATAAGAAAGCTGGTGTTGATGTTGAAGAAGGTTACAAGGCAGTAGACAAATACAAAGTTCAGGCTGCACGTACAAAAATTCCAGGTCTTTTAACAGACTTAGGAGCATTCAACGGCATGTTTGCTATTCCAAAAGGAATTAAAAATCCTGTAATGGTAAGCGGAACAGACGGTGTTGGTACAAAACTGGACATTGCATTTAAACTAGGAAAATATGACACTGTAGGAATTGACTGTGTTGCCATGAGCGTAAATGACATTCTTTGCTCCGGCGTACAGACTTCGTTTTTCCTTGATTACGTTGCATGTGGTTCCCTTGATGCAAAAATTGCTGGTGAACTTGTAAAAGGCGTTGCTGACGGTTGTGTTGATGCAGGATGTGCCTTACTTGGCGGTGAAACAGCAGAAATGCCTGGTTTTTATGATGACGGCAAATACGATCTTGCAGGCTTTGGAGTAGGTATTGCTGACAAGGCAGACATTATCAGTGGCAAAAAAATTAAAGCTGGTGATGTTCTTATTGGATTAAGTTCAACAGGTCCTCACTCAAACGGCTATTCATTAATCAGAAAACTTGTTACAAATTTTGATGACAAATTTATTGTTGACGGAAAAGATACAAAAAAGACAATCGGTGAAGTACTTTTAACTCCAACACGCATTTATGTCCGCCCGGTAATGGATGTACTAAAAAAATACCGCTCTAGTGTTCATGGAATGGTTCATATAACTGGAGGCGGATTTTATGAAAATCTTCCACGCATGTATCCAAAAGCAAAAGAAGGGTCAAAACAGCTCATTTCTTTAATTAAAAAAGATTCATGGGAAGTACCTGCTATTTTTAATGAACTTATAAGACGTGGAGCAGACCCTGCAAATGTTTATTCAACCTTTAACATGGGAATTGGTTTTGTTTTAGCCGTAAGCAAAAAAGATGCTCCTTCAATTTTAAAAATGTTCAATGCTCATGCAAAGAATTTTTCTAAAAAAGGAATTCCTGACATGAAGGCATACATTATTGGTGAAGTAGGATATGCTGCAAAACCAATTAAAAATTTAAAAGGTTCAAAAGAAGCAACACTTTTTGTTGACTAATTTTATACAGGAGCAATTATATGGTAAACATATGCGTACTTGTTAGCGGTGGCGGAACAAATTTGCAGGCTCTAATTGATTATGAAAAGCAAAATAAATCCTGCCCCTACCATATTGCTCTTGTTATAAGCAGTTCAAAAAATGCATACGCCTTAGAAAGAGCAGCTCTATCTAAAATTAAGACAGAAATTACAAGTCCGTATTCTGTAATGGGTAAGGAAAAAGCAGTTAATGCTTCCATCGAAGAAAAAAGACTTGCAGTTTCTGATGCAGTTTTAAGTTTATGTAAAAAAAATAATATTGAAGCTATAGTTTTAGCCGGATTTTTGACAGTACTTTCCGGAAGTATAGTAAAAGAATATTCAAATAGAATTTTAAATCTTCATCCTGCCCTTCTTCCAAAATTTGGCGGAGTAGGAATGTGGGGACACAATGTTCACGAAGCTGTTATTGCTGCTGGTGAAAAAGAAAGCGGTGCTACAGTCCATTTAGTAGATGCCGGCTGTGACACAGGAAAAATTCTTGCCCAGTGCAAAGTACCTGTTTTAGCCGATGACACGCCTGACACACTTTATGCAAGAATTGCCCCCCATGAGCATGAACTTATGGTAAAAGGCACCTGTATGCTAAGCCAGATGATAGCAGAAAAGTAAAAAAAATCTTCATATTATCTACATATTATATTTGACATAATTCCTGCTGTAAGGTACTATTGAACGGATTATTCTATTTACAATCAGGAGTTATAAATGCCAACATACATTATTGTATTGTTCATTGTTCTCCCTATTGCTGGAATTTTTCTTGGATGGATATTTCGCTGGATTTATGCCAGATTTCAACTTTCCGCTTCAGAACAAAAAGCTGAACGCGTTAAACAGGATGCAATAAAAGAAGCTGAAGCTCAGAAAAAAGAGATAATGCTTCAGGCAAAAGAACAACTCATTCAGGAACGGAACCAGCAGGAAAAGGAAAACCGTGAAAGAAGAAGCGACCTTCAGGCCTATGAACGCCGCCTCACTAAAAAAGAAGAACAACTTGACCAGAGAGCAGCAGATTTTGAAAAACAGGACAAGGAAGTTCAGACCCGCTTAGAAGAACTTACAAAACGTGAAGCAACAGTTGCAACACAGGAGGAAACTTACAGGCGTGAACTTGAACGTATTTCTGGTCTTACTGCTGAAGAAGCTAAAAAGCTTATCATTCAGAATCTGGAAAATGAAGCCCGCCACGATGCTCAAGCACTTTTAAACAAAGTTGACCAGGAAGCTCAGTTAAATGCAGAAAAAAAAGCACAGGAAATTCTTGTTTCTGCAATTCAACGTATTGCTCCGGAAATTACAAGCGACATTACAGTTGCAACAGTTTCACTGCCTAGCGATGAAATGAAAGGTCGCATTATTGGTCGTGAAGGACGTAACATTCGTGCACTTGAAACACTTACCGGTGTTGACATCATCATTGACGATACTCCAGAAGCTGTTGTAATAAGCTGTTTTGACCCGGTTAGAAAAGAAATTGCAAAAGAAGCACTTGAACGCCTTATTACAGACGGACGCATTCACCCAGCCCGCATTGAAGAAGTTGTACAAAAAGTTACACGCGAAGTACAACAGAAGATTTACGAAGAAGGTGAAAGAGTTCTCTTTGACGTAGGCATTCACAATATGAATCAAGAAGGAATACGTGCATTAGGTCGTCTTTACTTCCGCACAAGTTACGGTCAGAATGTTCTTACACACTCAAAAGAAGTTGCTGAACTTGCAGGTCTTATAGCATCAGAAATTGGTGCAAACCGTGAACTTGCAAAACGTGCAGCCCTTCTCCACGACATTGGTAAGGGAGCAGAAAATGACAGTGACCAGAACCACGCAGAAGTTGGTGCTGAAATGGCAAGAAAAATGGGAGAAGATCCTCGCATAGTAAATGCTATTGCAGCCCACCACAACGACTGTGAAGCTCAGACACTTGAAGCTGTTATAGTTCAGATTGCAGATGCAATTTCCGCTGCCCGCCCAGGTGCCCGCCGCGAAACTGTAGACAACTATGTTAAACGTCTTGAAAATCTTGAAGAAACCGCAAAGAAATTTAACGGTGTTGAACAAGCATATGCAATTCAGGCAGGACGTGAACTTCGCATTTTAGTTAATAACGAAAAAATTCCTGATGCAGAAGTTAAAAATCTTGCAAAACAAATTGCAAAGCAGATTGAAACAGACCTTGCCTACCCTGGCCGCATAAAAATTACAATGATCAGGGAAACACGTATTATAGAATACGCAAGATAAATTTTATAATTCAATGGGTTGTCTTAGGGCAGCCCATTTTTTTTTGCACTTTATTTTAACTTTGGAAAATCAAGACATTCAATATATTTTTTTTGAAATCCATCTTCCAATGCCATGTCAATGTAAACTGAACTTTCTGCAATTTTTTTTGCTTTGTCCTTTAAATTTTCTTTCATTAACAAAAGAATTGCTCCGCCTAAAGCTGCATTTCCTATAGAAAAAATATTTTTATGTTTTTCAGAAATTAAACCTGTAATTAAAGCATCGTTTTTATCAAGAAAATAACCAAAACCTCCTGCAATATACAAAGGAACTTTTAAAGATGTAAGACGCTCCAAAGAAACCCTTATGGCAGCTTTTGCCAGTTGAAAATTTCTTATATCCTTTTGATTCATATGCACGCCATTTTTAGAAACCAATTCATTTTTGCCACAGACAATATATCCACTTGAATCAATAAGACCTCTCATGTAAAAATCACTTACTGCAGAAAAAATTTCGCATGCAAAATAATTGCCGGAATTTTGTTCAAAAACTGGACCTGCAGGAGAAGAAGTACAGATTATTTTTTTATTTTTACTGTCAAAATATGCACTTTCTGAATTTGTACCCATATCAGCAAGAAAGAAATCTTCCTGAGTTTTTTCAAACACATTTAATATTGCACAAGTTAAGTCCCCACCGGCAAAAGGAGCAATTACAGGAGCAATATACACTTCACAGTTTTTATCAAAAAAAGTTTCTTCTCCAAAAAAAGAAAAGGCACTTACACTTATTCCAAATTTATTTTCACAGTAAAAAGGAAAAATTCTTAATTCCTTAACGCTAAGACCTGCAGCAATTTCAAGCATAGCAGTATTACCTGTAAGAACAATTTTTTTTATTGAAGAAAACTTATACTTATTTTGTGCTTCAAATAAAATTTTCTTACAGGCATCTTCTATCTGAGATAAAACAAGAGAGTGCATTTTTTTTAAACCACTTTCGCCAGAAGCAGATTCAATACGCGAAATTAAATCTGCTCCAAAAGCACGCTGCTTATTTTCTTGTCCAAAAAATAAAATCTTTTCGCCAGACTGTAAAAAATATGAAGCAAATGCCAAAGTTGTAGTTCCAATGTCTATTGCAATTCCAATATCAGAAACTTCATAAGAAAAATTTTTATCAAATTTAAAATCGCTATCCTGCATTACAGCAGTATTTTCTTTAAGAGTTTTTTGACCGCTACATAAACCACAATGACGGCAAATTGAACAAAACATTTATTTTATTCTCCCGACAAAAGCGAAGATACTTCAATACATAAAGTATCACCAGAACGAACTGCAGTTTTTGAAGCAGAAGTTTTAATATGATTTGTATTATAAATAAATAAAATTTCACACTTACTTATGCCGTCTATTTTTTTGTAGGTAAAAGGATTTATATTAAATTCCTCAAATGCAGAATCTATAAATGCCTGTCTTGTTGAATGCATATCATGAAAAACATTTAAAGCCTGAACATGTCTTTCTTTATTATAATTTCTTTTGTACCATAAAGGAAAAACAGAAGTCTTACCCTTTCGTATATAATCAAATTTTAAAAGTTCACAGGCAGTAAAAATTTCTTGAGGTGATAAAAAATTATTTAAATTTCCGCTATTAAAAAAATCATACATAACATCAAAGAAAAATGTACTTTTGTGAAGATTATCAAAAAGCCCCTGCTCAACAAAATATTTTTCAAGCAGAACAAAAAAATTATAAGTTGACCGATTTGATTTTTGCAAAGAAATAATAAAATGCATTAAAGCAAAATATTCCTGACTGTTAAAATAAACATCTGTTAAAAAATCAAGATGCTTTAAAAAAAGCATTTCACTATAATTTACCCATGGCGAAAAAAGAACTTCATAAGGAGCAAGAGAAAGATATTCATACCCCTTATATTTTTTTGCAAATTGCTCCATCTGGGTTCCATGAAGAATTTTTAAAAATCCAAGTTGCAGCATATGGCATTTTTGAGAAATTGCATAATCATAAGAGGTGGCAAATTCTTTTAACGACTCATATGGAAGACCTGCAATTAAATCAAGATGAACATGTATACTTTGAGAAATATTAGATAGAACAAACTGCTGTCGCAAAGGATTATAAGTTCTTCCAACTGCTTCAAGAGTTTTTTGATTTATACTTTGAATGCCAATTTCAAACTGCATGCAGTTAAAAGGTACGTCTTCAAGACATTTTAATGCACTGTCCGTCATTGTCTGTGCTTCGATTTCAAAATGAAACTTTGTAATTCCATTCCAATTTTCTTTTATATAATTCCAGATTGCAATATATCTTTCTTCTTTAAGATTAAAAGTTCTGTCAACAAATTTTACAAGACAAACTTTATTTTTCATAAAAAAATCAATATCTTTTTTAACACATTCAAGACTTTTAAAACGAACAGATTTTTCTACTGATGACAGACAGTAAGAACACGAAAAAGGACATCCTCTTGAACTTTCATAATATATAATTGAATTTTCTGCACTTAAATCGCTTACAAGCTGTCCGTTTCCATCATCATAGCAAAACGGAAGGTCATCAAGATTTTTTATTAATTCTCTTTGACCAGTATATTCAATTTTATTTTCTGAACGAATATAAAGTCCCCGTATATTTTTAAGTACAATATTTTCTTTACCAGCAAAAGTATTGCAAAATTCAAGAACAGTTTCTTCACCTTCGCCAGACATTATAAAATCAATTTTTGAATTCTTTTTTAAAACATCTTCACTGCAATAAGAAACTTCAGGACCACCACAAGCAATTACAAGAGAAGGAATTATTTTTTTTAATTCAGGAATAAGCTGCATTGTAAGAAGAACATTCCATATATAAACAGAAAATAAAACTGCATCCGGTTTTTGACTTACAATATCCCTTATAATTTCAAGAAGCGGCTGATTGATTGTAAAATATTTTGTTTCAAGCAGAAAAGTTTTTTTATATTCCGGTGAATATTTTTTTACATAAGATTCAAGCTGCCTTACAGCAAGGGCAACGTGATTATATCTGGAATTAATGGCAACAAGCAGAATTTTTTTCATAAATCCTCACACATTCAAAAAATTGCAATTTTAATAAATATTCCATACTTTATAAATTAAACAAATTATATTATAATCATTCTACCAAAACAATAAGAGGCATAAAATGAGTGATTGTTCACATGAATGTTCATCATGCTCAAAGAACTGTCAGGAAAGAGACTTAAGAGCTCATCTTCATGAAGGTTCGAGCGTAAAAAAAGTTATAGGAATTGTAAGTGGCAAGGGAGGCGTTGGAAAATCTCTTGTTACAAGTTTACTTGCTTCTAAAGTTCAGCGGGACGGTTATAGAACAGCAATTTTAGACGGAGACATTACAGGTCCTTCAATTCCAACAGCATTTGGTCTGCATGGCGAAAAAGCCCAGGGCGGTGTAATGAAGGACAAAGATGGAAATCAGGTAGAATATATTAAGCCTGTATGCTCAAAAAACGGCGTACAGATTATGTCAATGAACTTTTTGTTGCAAAACGAAACAGACCCTGTAATCTGGAGAGGTCCTGTAATAAGTGGTGCTGTAAAACAATTCTGGACAGATGTTCTCTGGGACAATGTTGACTTTATGTTTGTTGACTGTCCTCCTGGAACTGGAGATGTACCGCTTACAGTTTTTCAGTCTATTCCTCTAGACGGAATTATTGTTGTTTCTTCACCACAGCAGCTTGTCCGCGTAATTGTCGAAAAGGCAGTTAAAATGGCAAACATGATGAATATTCCAGTCTTAGGACTTATAGAAAATATGAGTTATGTAAAATGCCCTGACTGCAACAAAGAAATTAAAATCTTTGGAGAAAGCAATATTGACGGCATTGCAAAAGACTATGGGCTTAAAGTACTTACCCGTATTCCTATTGAACAAAATGCTTCAGTTACAATTGACAACGGTGAAGTAGAAGAACTTGACTTACCTTACATTGAAAATGCTGCAAAAGAAATTGAAGCTCTTATAAAAAAAGTATGAAGTTTATAGCCGGACCAATGGCAACTCTAAGCCATCAAGCTTTTCGAAAATGTATTGAAAAGTTTGGTGGTTGCGATGAATATTTTACAGAGATGATAAATGCATCATCTTTTTTAACTAATGGACCTTTTGAAAAATATTATATTTTAAATGACTTTGTTCCTCAAAAAATTGTCTGGCAGATAACTTGTAACAAAACAGAACCCCTTATAAAAACAGCAGAAATTTTATGTCAAAAAGGCGGTCTGGGCATTGACTTAAACATGGGCTGCTCTGCTCCCCAGATTGCAAAAACAGGTGCTGGTATCGCATGGATGAAAAAATCTCCACAACAGATAAAAGAACTTATTTGTGGTGTAAAAGAAGTCTTAAACAACTATGAAGCAAAAACAAAAAATCATATCCGCTTAAGCGTAAAATGCCGTTTGGGAGGTGAAGATTTTAGTGAAAATTCCCTCTTAAATTTTTGTGACCTTCTTTTTACAAATGGGGTTGAATTATTAACACTTCATCCGCGCACACAAAAAGAAAAAGACCGCACACTTCCCCGCTATGAATATGTTGAATTATTAAAAAATAATTTCCCAGACAAAAAAATATATTTAAACGGAAATATAAAAGATAAATCAAGTTTAGATTTTGCATTAAAAAAGGCTCCTCATACAGACGGAATTATGATTTCCCGCGCAATAGCACAAAAGCCCTGGCTCTTTTCAATTTTAAACAAAGAAAATTCCAATGGAATAAAAGAAATTGATTTACAGCAGTTAGCCATAGATTTTATAAACGACGTAAAAATATACCAGCCACAACAATTCTGGAAAACCCGCCTTCAGAGATTTTTTACTTACTTCTGCATGAACTTTCAGTTTGCCCACTACTTTCAGACACAAATGTTAAACTCCAATAGCCCTGAAGAAAGCTGTGAAAAAGTTATTGACTATTTTGACAAACAAAAAGAAGAACGATTTTTAATTCTGCCATAAAAAAAAGCCACCCTGTTTTTTTACAGAATGGCTTATATTTTTTCAAATTACGAAATACCGTTAATTACTGTGCAAAAATTGTAACGCCGGTTCCTTCGCACACTTTTGAAGAATAATCTGAATCGCTAGAAGTAATTATACCTTTTTTATTAAAAATCTGATTTCCACTGCCAGAATAAGTTATGTTACTTCCTGGATTTAATACGCAAGTCAAAGTTGTTCCATCAGAATCTTTTACGGTATAATAAATTACCATACCACTTGCAGAAGTAGATGCACTACCATTCCAGAATCCATTATGATTTTTCTTAAATTCAATTAAATCCTTGTGATATTTGAATGTATCGTTATAAGTAGCTTTTCGACTCCAATCAATTGCATTCATTCCCTGACCGAACATATAACTGTTTTCTTTTGCAGTTCTTGTATCAATCACATAGTCGCTCCATTTATTACCGGATTTTGTACGCAAGAAATCATCACCACCATGAATAAATCCAACTCCCTGAGAAAGCGTAATTATTCCGTGTCCAAATTTTACGATTGCCTGCTGATATGCAGAATTTGATGTCGTTATTCCCGATCTTACAATTTTATCGTACAAACAAAGATTATCGTGAGCTGCAAGATAATTTACAGCCTGATAAGGACTTTTTGTAAAATAACGAGTCCATACACCTTCAGTATCACTACCAATAGAAGTCATTGAACCTCTTAATCCAACCTGAGTATTCCAAACAGTTCCATCACCATCTTTACTAGTTGAATTAAAAATATAGCCCATTACACCATCATCGCTTCCACCTTTTAAAGTTTCACGGAATTTATGTGCAAATCCACCAATGCCAGCATATTCAAGATTAGGAACTGAACTTGCATAAGCATAACTTGTATTATTCGTATTATTACCCTGATAAGGTTCACCATACAATAAAAGTGTTCTATCAGAATATTTTTGATTTAAATATTTTCCCCATTCGCCAATAGCAGAATTTGAATAAATTCCCATTAAGTCAAACCTAAAACCATCAAGATTATAAGTTTCAAGCCAGTATTCAAGAGAATCTCGAATCATTCGGCTAACCATTGAATTAGTAACATCAATTGAATTTCCACAACCAGAGAGATCAGTTGCCGTATAATATTTTGACGAAATTTTATTGAACATTTCACCATCAAATGTATGATTGTAAACAACATCCATAATTACACGAATTCCATTTTGATGAAGAATGTTTACCATATCTTTTACTTCTTTGATTCTGTTTTCATAATCAGAAGGAGTTACAGAATATCTTTCTTCTGGAACATTGTAATTTACAGGGTCATAACCCCAGTTGTAATATTCGCCAAAAGTTTCATTATACTTTGTTGCAAAGTCATACATCGGCATAATCTGAACATGAGTTACGCCAAGTTCTTTTAAGTGATCAAGACCAGTTTTTACAGTTGTTGAACCGCTTGTATATGTTGTTCCGCTTTCTGTCATTCCAGGGAATTTTCCACGATAACTTTCAGTTCCGTTCCATGTGCTAGAAGAAGTAAAATCCCCAACATGAATTTCATAAACAACAGATTTCGCCCGACTTTCAAGAGTAGGTCTAGTTGCCCAACTACCACTGCTTGGTAAAATTGAATCAACATCTACAACGATATTTACTGAAGAACCTGCATAACTTGTTACCGTACAATTTGATTCTGAATAACTTGCTTTTATAACATTTGTTTTAGCATCAGCATCTTCATATTTAATCATTTTTCCGTAAGGGTCGCGAACTGCAACTCCGCCAATTTTAAACTGATATTCAGCCAAAGCCAAATCGCCTGAAACCGTTACACCGTAAA
>CAZALL010000038.1:0-13802 GCA_964485955.1 uncultured Treponema sp.
ATTGGTTTTTCTGAAGATGGCAGCGTATTTATTTTTGGTCAATATGGAAAAACAGACGTAAATTACCAGGCTTGGGCAGAAATTTACACAGTTGATGTTGAAAAAAATGAATTTGTAAAAAACGAAGTATATAAATCAGCTCCTTCAAAAGAAAGTGCTTTTATTTCCGGGAAAAAAGCTTTTGAAAATCTCTTAGAAAACACAGAATGGAAACTGTCAAAATATAAGGCTTCTTTAGAAGGTCAAAATTTACTTTATGTTTGTGAAGATGAAAAAAAATCTGCAAGCGATGAAATTGTTTTTAAAGATTACGAAGCTTCTTCTGACAGTCAGGAAATTTACTGGCATGTAAAACTTGTTCCTTATGTAGAAGGAAACGGAAAAAACTGCCGTTCATCATTTTTTATTAATCTTGAAAAAAAAGACGCTCAAGGCAACACACTGTTAAAAACAACAGCCGGAACACCTTCTTATAAACGAAAAGGCATTACAGCCTACAGGATTTCTTCTATTTTTACAGACAAGAGTTCTAAAAATATGGTCATCGTTGTAGAAAAGACACTGGAAGATGACAAAGGAACTTCTGTACGCTACATGGTAGAAACACTTAAATTTTAATTTTAATAAAACTATAATTTTTTTCTAAAAAACTCGTCTTATTTGTAATTTTTACTCCTATATTAAAGAAAGTTCTTAAAGTTGAACTATTACACAAAGTATAGGAGATAAAAAATGCAGTTTAATTTAAAACAGATTTTCCTTAAAACCATTTTACCAGTTATTTTAATTTGTACAATTTTTTTTATTTCAATGACACCTTTTTCGTGCAGGCAAAGTGCAGAAGGAATTGAATTTTTACAGGGGGACTTTAATACCCCCCTTTTAGAATCTTTTAGTGTTCTAAACAAGAATTCTGTTTTCTTAACATTTGATAAGGCTGTAAGTCTAACAGATACAAAAATTTACACTTATGAAGAAAAACAAAATCTTACCACACCACTTGGACAAGAAACAAATGCAATTTATTCTTCAGACTGCAAAGCTGTCACAGTAAACTTTACAAATCCAACAGTTACAGGGCTTACTTATTTTCTAGAAGGCTGTGTCCTGGATCAAAATAAAAACTCGCTTACATTTTCAATAAGTTTTACAGGTTTTAATTCTACCCCTGCAGACCTTGCCATAAATGAAGTCCGTAATGCATATTCAAGTTCTACAAATTCTTCAAGTGAAATAAAAACTCATAAATGTGAATTTATTGAATTAATTGCAAGAAGCGATGGAAATTTAGCAGGAATAGAAATCATAAATGCCAGTGAAGCAGAAAAAAAATATACTCTTCCGCCAGTTGAAGTAAAAAAAGGAGACTATATCACAGTACATTTACGTTCTATGGAAGAAGGATGCATCGATGAAACAGAAGATGACATAAACCTTTCTTTTGCAACAGATTCCTGTGACAGTGCAAGAGATTTCTGGCAGGATAACCAAAAAGCACGGCTTGGTTTACAGGACATTATAATCATTCAGAATTCTGCAGATAAAACTATTTTAGATGCATTGCTTTATACAACATCAGCAAAAGATGAATGGCCAGAAAATTTTGAACCGTATTTAAAAGAAATTGAAAATCAGGGAGCATGGACTGATACTGACGGAAATATTACAACTTCAATTTCCAGTGCTCTTATAACAGATTATATTACTTCAAGTGCCACGACTCGTACAATTTCAAGACAAAACATTTCGTATGCAGCAACTAACGCAGGTGAATGGATTATAACATGCAATAAAGGTTCGGGAGCAAATAAAGTTTCCGGCGATACACCGGGTTATAAAAATTCAACAAACGTCTACACAAAATAAAAAGTACTTTTAATAACTGTACAAATTAATCAAAGGTAGGAATAATTTTTTTCTTTGTATAGACAACGTCCTTCATGTGTGTTCCAGGCAGTCCTGAATCAATACGTTCGTTTTCTTTTTCAAGCTGAAAAACTATCATTTTCTTAAAAACGTCCATAAGAGGTTCAGGGTTTACGCTTTTTTCTACAAGAGAAGATGACTGCATTTCTTTTATAAGGTAATAGCAGGATTCAATTGTAGAAAGGCAATATTCTTCTGGTTCTTTTTTGAATGTAAAAATACTTTTGTATGAACCTTCAAAAGAAAATTTTGGAAGACTGGTAATGTTTGTACTGAGCTTAAGCATTTTTTTTGAACAAAACCAAGTTGAATCTACTACAAATACAAGAAGTTTTTTTTGTCCTAGAGTTTCCTTAAAGCCTTTTTTACTGCATGTCCAGGCATCTTTTCCAGGATACAATAAAAGCGGATAATAGTGAGGATCCTTAATTAAAGCACAGACTCTTTCATTTTTTGTAAAATCGATTCCGACAATAATTTCACTTTCTGGCAGAGAAAGATGAGCAAGGCGACCAGTCCCAGTTTTTTGTTTTTTAGCTTCTTTTGGATGCATCAAAAAAACAAATTTTATTCCGCTATCAACTTTTTTAATAAATTTGCAGTAACAGTATGCCTTAGGTCTAAAACACTTAAGACATAAGTCACGCATTATTTCATTTCCGTCTTTATCAATTTGAGGGGCTGGAAATTTACCCATTAGATTTTTCCTTAAACAAAGCCTTTAATAAAACAGGAACCAGCATTGAAGAAACAATTATCAGTAAAATTACTGAAGTAAAATATTTTGAATCAATCATATTGTAAGCCAACCCTTTTTGAGCAACAATAAGGGCAACTTCACCGCGTGTCATCATTCCAACACCAGTTTGAATTGATTCCTTCCAATTAAATCCAAGTAATTTTGCCATTCCACCGCAACCGATTATTTTAGAAACAAGTCCTATTGCGACAAATGCCAGCGAAAAATAAAGCAAATTCCAGTCCATAGACTGAATATTTGTCTTAAGTCCAATACTTGCAAAAAATACTGGTGCAAAAAGCATGTATGAATTTATGTCAACCTTACGTCCAATGTAATCTGCGTCACTTAATGAACACAAAACGACTCCTGCTACATAAGCACCTGTAATATCGGCGATACCAAAAAATTTTTCTGCAATATAAGCAAACAAAAATGCCATTGCCAGACCATAAATTGGGATTCGTCTTGTATGAGGATGTCTTTTATCGTACCACTTGAATATTTTATAAAGAATAAATCCTACGATTATTGCAAATGCAAAAAATCCCAAAGTCTTTAGAATTACTGCAAGATAACCACCAGTTCCAGTACTTACTCCAAGAACAAAAGTAAGAACTACAATTCCAATTACGTCATCTATAATTGCAGCAGCAACAATTGTCTGACCAATTTCTGTACGTATTTTTCCAAGTTCCTGTAAGGTTGCAACAGTTATACTTACTGAAGTAGCAGTTAAAATAGTTCCTACAAATACAGCCTTGTAAAATTCTACACTACCCCATGCAGAAAATCCCCAGAAACACATAGCCATAAGTGTTCCCAGTACAAGCGGAATAAATACCCCTGAACACGCAATTAAAGTTGATTTTACCCCTGACTTTACAAGAGACCTTAAATCAGTTCCAAGTCCGGCAGAAAACATCAGCATTACAACACCGATTTCTGACATGTAAGAAATAAACTGATCTGCCTGAATAAAATTAAAACATGTTGGTCCTAAAATAAGACCTGCTATAATTTCACCAACTACCTGTGGTGCACCAATTTTTGCCGCAAGTACTCCGCAGAATTTTGCAGCAATTATTATTACTGAAAGTTCTAGTAATATCTGATAAATTTCCATAATGATTCTTCTTGATTTTTACTTTAATGCAAATTCTTTTAAATTTTCTTTTGGTACGGCACCAATTAACATATCTGTCTGCTGTCCGTTTTTTATCTGAACAAACATAGGTATACTCATTACGCCAAAAAGTTTTGCAAGACCTGGATTTTCATCTACATCAACTTTACAGAATTTTACTTTTCCTTCAAGTTCCTTAGAAAGTTCATCTACAAGAGGTCCCATCATCTGGCAAGGTCCGCACCAACTTGCCCAACAATCAACTACTACTGGCAGCGGGCTTTTTACAACCTCTGCATCGAAATTTTCTTCTGTTACTTTTACTGCCATAATTTTCTCCATAATGTAAGGCCTTCCCCTAAATTAAAAATCTAAGGAAAGACCTAAAAAAATTAAATGCCGTTAAAATGAGTATTTATTTTTTCCATAATATAAGATTTAAATTCCTCAAGAGACATTGTTTTTTGTTCAATACCACTTGAAGGGCGGAATCTTACACTTACAGAATTTGTTTCTGCTTCTTTTGCTCCAACTACAAGAATATAAGGAGTTTTATTTTCGGCAGTACACTTCTTGATTTTACTCTTCATATTTGAATCATCAGTGTAAGCATTTACTCTTACACCTAAAGAAGCAAGTTCGCCTGCAACTTTATTTGCATAATCGTTAAAATCATTTCCTACTGGAACAACCGCTGCCTGTTCAAAATGTAGCCAGGCTGGAAGAGCACCTGCATAATTTTCAATAAGGATTCCCATAAAACGTTCAAGAGAACCAAGTACTGCACGATGAAGCATTACAGGATGATGTTTTTCGTTATCAGCACCAATATATTCTGCATTAAGACGTTCTGCACTTGGTAACTGGAAGTCTGCCTGAATTGTACCGCACTGCCACTGTCTGCCCAAAGCATCAACAAGTGTAAATTCCAGTTTTGGTCCATAGAATGCACCTTCTCCAGGCTGAATTTCATATTCCATTCCTGCCGCATGACATGCATCTGCTAAGGCTGCTTCTGCCCTATCCCATGTTGCTTCGTCTCCTACATGATCTTCTGGTCTTGTACTGAATTTTACAAGTAAATTTTTATCAAAACCAAAGTCCTTGTAAACGTCCATTAATAAACGACAGAATTTTGCAACTTCATCACGAATCTGTTCTTCTGTACAAATAATATGAGCATCGTCCTGAACAAAACCACGTACACGCATAATTCCGTGAAGAGTTCCACTAGGTTCGTTACGTACGCAGTGACCAAATTCAGCAAGTCTCATAGGAAGATCTTTATAACTTCTAAGTTTTGAATTAAAAATTTCAAGAGCTCCCGGACAGTTCATAGGTTTAATTGCAAAAATACGCTTTTCACTTTCTGTAACAAACATATTCTTCTGGTAATGTCCCCAGTGTCCTGAACGTTCCCATAAAGTGCGAGGCATTACAGCCGGAGTATTAACTTCCTTATAACCGTCAGCTAAAACCTTCTTTCTCATGTAGTCCTGCAATGTAACATACATTGTCCAACCATTTGGATGCCAGAAAATCTGTCCCGGATCTTCATCATCAAGATGGAATAAATCCATCTGTACTCCAAGTTTTCTGTGGTCACGACGTTCAGCTTCTTCAAGCATCTTAAGATAATCTTTAAGGTCATTTGGCTTATAGAAACAGACAGCATAAATACGAGTAAGCATAGGACGGCTTACATCACCCTTCCAATATGCTCCTGCCATTTTCATTATTTTAAAACTCTGCTGGTTAATTTCTTTTGTTGAAGCAACATGAGGACCACGACAAAGGTCAATATAGTCATCCTGCTGATAAGTGGTGATTATTTCTGTGTCTGGTAAATCTTTAATAAGTTCAACTTTGTAAGGCTGATCTTTAAATAATTCAAGAGCCTCTTCTTTAGAAACTTCTTTGCGGATAAATTCAAAATTTCCTGCAAGAATTTTTCTCATTTCTTTTTCAATTTCTGCAAAGTCTGCATCAGAAGGCTTATGGTCTGCAGGAAAATCAAAATCGTAATAGAATCCGTTTTCAATTGCTGGACCTATTGCAATTTTTGTTCCAGGGAAAAGTTTTAAAACTGCTTCTGCCATAACATGTGCACAGCTGTGGCGTATTATCTGAAGTTTTTCATCAAGTGCCATTTCTATCACCTTTAAAAATTATTTTGAAAACATAATATGTCTTTTTTATAGTATTTTCAATACATTTGAAGTTTTTGTAAATTTTTCTATTATCTGAACTTTGCATAAAAAAAACATCCCCTTTACAGAGGATGCAAAAAAATCTTAAAGGAAAAATTAAACTTTATTTAGAAAATTTATACGTCCATGTAAGAGGAATTGAGAAGCTTGCAAAATTATCTTCTGTAAACTGAACTCTTGCACCAGTGCGAACTGTTCCGCATGCTGTCTTAAAATCAAGATAAGGGTACACTGTCATTGCCATATCACTTGAAGCAAGTGGTGTTGTTTTTACAGCTGCAAAAAGTGCTAAAGAAATACTGTCGCTTGCCTTAAAGTTTGTACGTACAGCTCCATAAACTGGAAGTAAATCTTTTGAATAAACTGCACCGCTTCCGTCACCTAAAACATTGTTAAATCCCATTTCATAATCAAGGGCAAGAGTTAAAGGAGCTTGTTCAAAAGCGTATGCTGTAGAAAACTGAATGGCATTTTGTGTAGAAGCAAGATAAGATGAATTATTATAATTGTATGTATATCCCAAACCAAGTTTTAAATTCTTAACTGAACCAAGACCTGCATATACACTAAATGATCTTGAATCTTCTGTAAGATCCTGTGCTGTAAATCCAAAATCAGCTATATCTTTTATAAGATAAGAAGCTCCAAGGTTAAGATCCACATCAGCCTGGGCTCCAAGAGATGCTGCAAGTTTTACACCAGCCATGCTAAAAATAAAACCGTAACCGTTATCATCTGTAAGTTTACCATGATTTATAACATCGTCACTTGCCTGAAGATAAGCACTAGGAATCTGAAACTTAGAAAAGAAATTATTACCTGCAACAAAATTTAAAAATTCAAAAGGCTTTACATTTACATAACCTCTGATTCTTGTAGTTGCATCTTTTCCGTTTAAATTTGTGTTTGCAAAATCAAAGCGAATTCTTGAATCAACTTTTTCTGAAGAAAAATCAAGTTGACTTCTGTTTCCAAGATTAATCGCCTGTTTATTCCAGTCTTTATCAAAGATAAGAAAATCTGATGAAGCAGCAGAATCTGAATCAGCACCAAAAATGTTTGTAATTGAAAAAGACTGTGCACTAAGGCTTGCAGCAAGAGTCATAAGAGCTGCTGCAGATACTAATAATTTTTTCATTTTTACTCCCGGCTAGTTTTTATACAAGCCTAATATATTCTAAAAATCTGCCATTAATATAAAAAATAAATGTGAAGATTTTTTTTAGGATTTGTAAAGTTTATTTAAAAAAATAAAGGGCTGACTAAAAAGTAGTGTCATACTAGACTACTTAAGTCTGCCCCTCGGTTAAAACTAAATTTAAAAAATTAATTATTCTTTTTTACCAGTTAATGCAAAGACAACCCATTCTGCAATGTTACAGGCATGATCTCCAATACGCTCAAAATATTTTGCAATAAGAAGATAGTCAAGAATCTGTTCACCTTCATCAGTTTTTTTAATTTTTTCAACTAAATCTTTTTTTATTGTATGATAAAGATTATCAATGACATCATCATATGCAATTACATTTTTTGCCTTGTTATAATCTTTTTCAATATAAGACTGAACTGCATTATGAAGCATTGTAATTATTTCACTTGACATCTGCGTAAGTTCATTCATTTTGTTATATGCAAAATCCGGAATCTGCAAGACCAAATCTGCAACGTCAACTGCATGATCTCCAATTCTTTCCATATCCGTTATCATTTTTAACGCAGCGGTAATCAATCTTAAATCTGTTGCCATTGGCTGCTGCTGTAAAAGTAATTTCATGCACTGAGCTTCAATATCCCGTTCCATTGAATCAATTGCATCATCATTACCTGCAACTTCTTTTGCTGCATCTTTATCCCGTCCCATAAGAGCAATTACAGAACTTTCTATTGCAACTTCTATCATCTTACCCATGTTTATAATACTGTTATTAAGATTGTTTAATTCTTCTTCATATCTGTCTCTCATAATTTTTCTCCCTTAAAAATATTTTTTGCATCAACCAAAGCGACCTGTAATATAATCTTCAGTCTTTTTATTTTTAGGCATACTGAATAATTGTTCTGTTGCACCAGTTTCAATAATTTCTCCAAGTAAAAAGAAAACTGTTTTATCACTAATGCGTACTGCCTGCTGCATATTGTGAGTTACAATTACAATTGTATATTTTTCCTTAAGTGCAAGTACACAGTCTTCAATCTTTGAAGTAGAAATAGGATCAAGGGCTGAAGTTGGTTCATCCATCAAAAGAACATCTGGCTGTACTGCAAGAGCACGGGCAATACACAAACGCTGCTGTTGACCGCCAGAAAGTGCAAGTGCAGACTTCTTCAAATTATCTTTAAACTCATCCCATATGGCTGCATTTTTAAGTGAAGTTTCTACAATTTCATCTAATGCAGATTTTTTTGTAATTCCATGAGTACGTGGTCCAAATGCGATATTATCATAAATACTCATTGGAAAAGGATTTGGCTTTTGAAAAACCATTCCAACTTTTTTTCTAAGTTCATTTACATCAATCTTCTTATCTAAAATATTTTTTCCATCAATATTTATTTGACCTGTAATTTTACATCCTTCAACCATGTCATTCATTCTGTTTAATGACTTTAATAAAGTTGACTTTCCACAGCCTGAAGGTCCTATAAAAGCTGTAATTTCATTCTTAAAAATTTCAAGATTAATATTATGCAGTGCATGAAAGTTTCCATAAAATAAATCAAGATTTTTAATATCAATTTTTGTTTCCATAAATTATTTTCCTATTTTTTTAGCAAGCATGGATGAAATTGCATTTACAGCAATTACTAAAATTAAAAGTACAACTGCAGTCGCAAAAGCCTGATTTGTGTGAAGTCCTTCTGAACTCAAGACGTACATATGCACTGCAAGCGTTCTTCCTGAACCCATTACATTTTTTGGAATCTGAGCAACTGTTCCTGCTGTATAAATTAAAGCAGCTGTTTCTCCAACCACACGACCTGTCGCCAAAATTATTCCGCTTAAAATTCCAGGTACTGCACTTGGCAAAACAATTTTAAAAACTGTACGAAGTTTACCCGCCCCTAAACCAAAACTTCCTTCCCTAAAAGAATCAGGAACTGCAAGAAGAGCTTCTTCTGTAGTACGCATTATTGTAGGAAGAATCATAATTGCAACTGTAAAACTTCCGGCTAAAAGTGAATATCCCCAGTGAAGAAAACCTACAAAAAGCAACATTCCAAAAAGTCCGTATATAATAGAAGGAATACCTGTTAAAGTTTCAGTAGTCATTCTTACAACCTTAACAAATTTATTTCCTTTACTGGCATATTCAACTAAATAAATTGCAGAACCTATTCCTAAAGGGCAGGCGATTAAAAGTGCAAGCAAAGTCATAACAATCGTATTTACCAGTGCCGGAATTACAGAACAGTTATCTGAAGTATATTTAAAAGAAAATAAATCTTTATTAAGATACGGGATTCCTTTTATAAGAATATAGGCAAGCATAAATGCAAGAAGTCCTAAAGTAACCAAGGCACAAAAATAAACTAAAATTCTTACAGTCAAAGATTTAAATTTAAGCGGACATTTTTCATGCTTCATTTGTTTTTTCCCTTAACCAGATTGAATGAAAGATTTATAAGCAGAATAAATACAAAAAGAACTACACCGGTTGCAATTAAAGCTTCCCTGTGAAGGTCTGCTGCATATCCCATTTCAATTACAATATTTGCAGTAAGCGTTCTTACACCTTTTAAAAGACTGTCTGGTATTCTTGCCTGATTACCAGCTACCATAATTACAGCCATTGTTTCGCCAATTGCACGTCCTATACCTAAAATTATTCCTGCCATTATTCCACTTTTTGCAGCAGGTAATGTTGCAAGAAAGACAGCTCTTTCATGACTGGCACCTAAAGCCCTTGCTCCTTCATAATAACTTGAAGGAACAGCATTTAATGAACTTTCAGAAACACTTATAATAGTAGGAAGAATCATCATTCCTAAAAGAAGACTGGCAGTTAAAATTGAACTTCCGTTACCACCAAAAACATCCCGCACAAAAGGAACTATTACCATAAGTCCAAAAAATCCGTATACAACACTTGGAATACCAGAGAGCAAATCTATTGCAGCCTTTAGTATTTTATGAAGACGGGGCGGACAAAATTTAGAAAGAAAAATTGCAGTCATCAATCCGACTGGTACACCAAAAATAATAGCACCTGCAGTAACATAAAGACTTCCAACAATCATCGGAAAAATTCCATAAAGGTCGTTACCAGGTTTCCATTTTAAACCAAACAAAAAATCAAAAAGCCCTATTTTGTGCATAGCAGGAATACCGTTTGCAAACAAAAAAAGGCAGATAAGCAAAACCGCCAGAATACTAAATGTGGCAGCAAAAAGAAAAATTATTTCCCAGATACGTTCTTTAGCTTTCATAAAACTCCATGGGATAAAACCTTAAAGGAGGAAATTAAATTCCCCCTTAATTACAATTTCCAGAAATAAATTATATTTACTCTACTTCTGACCACTTTGTTGTTTTGCCAGTAAAGATAGATTTAATCTGATCTTTAGAAGCATTATCAATTGGGTTTGCCTTATTAACTACAACTGCAATTCCATCAACTGCAATTACAATTCCCTTAACACCTTTAGCTGTTTCTGAATCTTTAAGTGCACGGCTTGCCATACCAATATCACAAGTTCCGTTGATTGCATTTGTTACACCAGTTGTTGAATCACTTGTCTGAAGTTCAACTTTTGCATTTGGATTAACAGTTGCATAAGCTTCAATTAATTTTTCCATTACTGGAGAAACAGAACTTGAACCTGCAACAACAATTTTTCCTTCCATAGCGTTTGTTGTATAAGGCATAGACTGAACTTCAATATATTTGTTTGCAGAAATAACTTTTTGACCTTCTTCAGAAAGAATAAAGTTTACAAAATCCTGTGCAAGTTCTGAAAGATTTTCTTTAACAGCGATATTAAATGGACGTGAAATTTTGTAAGAACCATTATTAATATTTTCTACAGTAGCATCTGCCCCTTCAATTTTAAGAGCTTTAACTGAATCATTTAATGAACCAAGCGAAACATAACCGATTGCATTTTTGTCACCTGCAACGCTTGTAAGCATAACTGCAGTTGAATTTGTAACAGCGGCTTCATCTGTCGTATAGTCAACTTTTTTACCGCTTGAATCTTTCTGTTCAATTCCAAAAAGTTCAATAAAAGCACCTCTAGTACCAGAACCATCTTCACGGCTCATTACACTTATTGAAGCATTCTTGTTAAATTTTCCACCACCAGTACAGCCTGTAAGAAGAAGAGCTGCAAGTGCAATTCCAGTTAATTTTTTTAAAGTAATTTTCATAAAAGAATTTCTCCTCATAAAATTAAGATGCTTTTAACTTAAAGTTAAAATGTTAAGAACTACAGAATTTTATGTTAGATTTATGTAAAATTTTTAAACTTTATTGCCTGTAATTTTATTTTTCACTAAATTGAAGTTATGAAAACCACTTTATATAGTTTTTTTCATCCGGACTTAACAAACGATAAAATCTTAAAGGCACTTTTTACTTTTGCTTTTCCAATAATAATTTCAACTTTATTCCAACAGCTTTATAACACTGCCGACACAGTAATTGTAGGACATTTTTTAGGAGACCAATCACTTGCTGCCATTGGGGCATGTACTGCAATCTACGAACTTTTAATCGGTTTTGGAACAGGCTTTGGTTCAGGTTTAGGAATTGTTGCCGCAAGATATTACGGAGCACAAGACATTAAGAATTTAAAAAAAGTTGTTGCTTCTTCTCTTTTAATAACTTTAGGCGTAACAATTTTTATAATGACTTTAGGGCACTTTGGTCTTATGCCTTTATTAAATTTTTTAGGAACACCAGAGTCTATTATTGAAGAATCATTTTCTTACATCTGGACAGTCGCTATCTGGAGCGGAGTTCTTTTTGCATACAATCTTTTAAGTGCACTTTTAAGGGCAATTGGGAACAGTTTTATGCCCTTAGTTTTTCTTATAATTTCATCAATATTAAATGTAATATTAGATATAGTTTTTATAAAATACTGCTCTCTTGGAGTAAGGGGAACAGCAATAGCAACTGTATTAGCCCAAGGAATAAGTGCCTTACTATGTTTGCTTTACATATGTCTTAAAACAAAAATTTTAATTCCTCATAAAAAAAGTTTTTCTTTTAGTAAAAATATTTACAAAGATCTTTTAGAACAGGGATTTTCCATGGCTTTAATGTCAGCAATAGTCAGTTCAGGTTCAGTAATTTTGCAGTCTTCAATAAACAGCTTTGGAGAAAATGTAATTGAAGGTCATATTTCTGCCAGAAAAATTTTCTCTCTTTCAATGATTCCAATTACAGCATTTGGTGTAGCTTCTTCAACTTTTGTATCACAAAATCTTGGTGCAAAAAAATATGACAGAATTAAAAAAGGTGTTTTGTGTGCAGACATTACTCTTTTAATTTATGGACTCTTATGTACTCTTATTATTCCATTTATTGCACCTAAATTAATTTTCTTTATAAGTGGCTCGTCAAATAAAGAAGTTTTAGATTACGGAACAAAATACATTTCTTTTATGCAACCATTTTACGGAGTACTTGGAGTTTTAGTTGTAACAAGAAATTCCTTACAGGGACTTGGAACAAAAATTCTTCCATTAATTTCAAGCTTAATTGAATTAGCAGGAAAAATATTATTTACTCTTTTAATAGTACCTCATCTTGGTATCTGGGGAATAATAATCTGCGAACCGCTTATATGGGTTGTGATGACAGTACAGCTTTTATGGTCATACTGTCGCCACATTAAAGGTCTGTCAAATAAAATCCAGTCATACTGACAGAATACTTTTATTTTTCAAGCAGATAATAACTCATATAAATACGACTATATCTTTTTGTCTTAGGATTATACCTTGCATCAAAATTAATAAAAACAATTGTTAACTTGTCATTAACTTTGTAAGTCAAATAAGGTTCTGTATTATCCTCATGAGAAATCACAAAATCGGTTAAATCAATTTGCATTTCTTCACTTATTTTTAAAAGCAATCTGTCACTTCCTTCATACAGTGAACAATAATCTTTCTTTATTCTTGAAAAACCTGCTATATCAAATTCTATACACGCTTCGTCATCTCTAAAAAGATGATATTCAACAGGTGAAAGATCTTCACCTAAAATTTTATTTTTCTCAATCAAAAGATTTTCAAACCCGTTTATATCTGGCTTCTTATGATCACTCACTTTTGTAAGATACTTATAACTTCCCCTGATAAGATCTTGATCCGATTTATCCATTGTATTAAAAACATCAGAAAATTTTTGAGTAAAAATTTTATTTTCCTGTTCTGAATAAAGTTCATATTTTTTTAATACGCCCATAAATTTTTTATACTGACTTCTATATGCCATATCAATTAAATTAAACGGTGTAAGCGTATCAACAAAAATTAAAAATGCCAGACATACAAGTGAATATTTAACAAAAAATGTATTTTTAACAGAATCTATAATCGCAAGAGATATTGTTGCAAGAGAAAAAATTATATAAAGCAAACTTGAATATCTAAAGCCCGTTAAACCGTAAGCATTAATTCTTATAGCCACACATACAATTTGCAAGATTAAAAGCGGAATTAAAAAAAATGCCCCCCACTTATAAAAAAAAGAAATTATTTTTGTGTTTTTATATTCCCTTAAAATAAAATAAAAAAAAGTAAAACACATCATAGCAAAAGAAACGTACCAGTTAATTTCACCAA
>CAZALL010000039.1:0-13324 GCA_964485955.1 uncultured Treponema sp.
CCCCTGCCGCATTAAGACGAAAGTATGACTGAAGAGGAATGCTTCCCTTTACATTTTTAGGAACATATACAAAACTTCCGCCACTCCACACAGCCCCATGCAAAGCCGCAAATTTATGATCAGAAGGCGGAACTAAATGCATAAAATATTCCTTAACCATATCTGCATAAGGACCAGTCAAGGCACTTTCCATGTCAGTATAAACAACGCCCTGCTTTGCAACATCATCTTTTACATTATGATAAACAAGTTCACTGTCATACTGAGCACCAACGCCCGCAAGAGACTTTCTTTCTGCTTCAGGAATACCAAGTTTTTCAAACGTATTTTTTATATCATCCGGAACATCTTCCCACTTAGCAGACATCTGTGTCTTTGGTTTTACATAAGTTACAATTTTCTGAATATCCAGGTCATGAATATCAGGTCCCCAGTCAGGTTCATTAATTGAATTAAAAAGTTTTAAACTCTTTAATCGAAATTCCTTCATCCACAGGGGGTCATTTTTTTCTTCACTTATTCTGTTAACAATCGACTCGTCTAAACCCTGTCTTACCTTATAAAAGTCACTGTCTTTTTCTTCAAAGCGAAAGTCATATAATGAACGGTCTATGTCATTAACTTGTGTTTTTTCTTCAGCCATTAAAATGCTCCCGTACCAGCAGCAGCCTTTGCCGCTTCCATTGCCTGTTTTGCAGCCAAAAGCATTTTTTCTTTACGTTCAGCTTCTTTAATTTCTTCAGGAATAAATTTATCAAATCCTTCCCTGTTTATCTGTTCAACTAAAGATGCATCTCCTGTATGTACAAGACGACCTTTTACCATAACATGAGTAAAATCAACTTTTAAACTTTCAAGAATTTTAGTTGAATGAGTTATGATTATCAAAGCACCGTTCATTTTTTTCTGATACTCTTCAATACCCCGGCTTACAGTCCTTACGGCATCTACATCAAGTCCAGAGTCTGTTTCGTCAAGAATTGCTAATTTTGGCTTAAGCATTAAAAGCTGTAAAATTTCAGACTTCTTTTTTTCACCACCCGAAAAACCAACATTTAAATCACGGTCAGCATAAGAATGATTCATGTTAAGAATATCCATAGCTTCTTCAAGAGCCTTCTGGTAGGCAATAAGTTTTACCTTCTGCCCTGTTACCTGCTGCATTGAAGAACGTATAAAACTTTCAAGCGAAATTCCTGGCACTTCAAGAGGATCCTGAAAAGAAAGAAAAATACCTTTTTTTGCACGCTTGTCTGCACTTTCTAAAGTAATATCTTCGCCGTCCAAAATAAGTTTTCCGCTGGTAATCTGATAAAGCGGATTTCCCATAAGCGTATAGCCTAAAGTTGACTTACCAGCACCGTTTGGTCCCATTAAAACATGAGTTTCACCTGGTTTTACATTTAAATTTATATTGTGAAGAATAGATTTTTCTTCAATGTTAACATTTATATTCTGGATTTCAAGAAGATTCTCTGCCATAAAAGTCTCCATGCATGTAATATGATTGCAGGCAATTTTATACAATCGCCAAATAATATAGCAAATTTAATAGAAATAATCATTACTTTTAGAAAAAAACTTTATGTTATCAAGATAAAGAGTGTTATACTCTAAGATGATATTTAATTAAAATTCATTTTTACCCAGGGAGTACATATGAAAAAATTACAATTCATTCTTTTTACAACATTTATTGCAATTCATTCAGCATTTGCAGTAGAAAAATTAGATAAAGAACTGCCACAATGCTATAAAATTTTACGGGACAGCGTTTACATGACTTCCACTCCAAAAGAAAATGTCGATGCAAATTACGAAAATGTTATAGCTTATGCAAAAGAAACTTATGGTAATTCTGAAGAAAATAAGAGTGAATTATTAACGCTTCTTTCCATGTGCGATTATATGAAAGGTCTTGACGGTTACTACAGAAAAGACAAAAAACGTGCTGTAACTTTTTTAGATTCATCAATTGAAAATGCAAAAAAATCAATGGAAATTAAAAAAACTGCTTCCAACATTACAGTTTACGCAAAAGCTTTATTTCAAAGAGCAGATTATGACAGGATAACTTTTGGCTTAAAATGGATTCCAAAAATTATGGACATCTGCGACCAGGCAATTAAAATAAATCCTGACTACACTGCCGCCTACCAGATGAAATATGCAATTTTGTGCTACATACCATCTCCATATGGAAATTACAAAGAGGGTGCTGTAAAAATGGCTTCTCTTCTGGACGAAAAATGGATAAAAGAAAAAGATGACTTTTTTTCAATAAATGCATCTCTTGCCTATGCATATGAAAAAACTAACCGCAAGGATAAAGCTAAAACACTTTACTTAAAAGCATTAACTTACTATCCAGACAACCTGCAGGTAAAAGAAGCTCTTAAAGGTCTCAAATAAAGAAACTAAAAAGACACAAAACCTCCAAGATAGACAAAGCATAAAATTTCCGCTAAACTCTAGTAATTTTATGATTATTCATGGGGGAAATTATGAATTTAATTTACGGTATTAAAGACAAGCCTAGTTTTGGTAAAGTTGTTCTTTTTGCCCTTCAGCAGCTTTTAGCTATTATGGCTGCAACAATCGCTGTTCCTGCAATCGTTAACGGCTATTGTAGCGATACACTCTCTTTGAACACAGAACTTTCTGCTTCGGCTGCTTTATTTGGTGCCGGATGTGGTACTTTTGTTTATCTGCTCTTTACAAAAAATTCAAGTCCTGTTTTCTTAGGTTCTTCTTTTGCTTTTATTGGTTCAATGTGTTCTGCATTTGGCGGAGCTGTTTCTATGGCTGCAGGTTACTGGGGTTTAATCATCGGTGCTGTAATGGCAGGTTTAGTTTACGTAATAATTTCCATTATAATTCACTTTTGCGGTGTAAAATGGATTGACAAACTTATGCCTCCTGTAATAATTGGTCCTACAGTTTCAATTATCGGTCTGTCCCTTGCAGGTAATGCTGTTGCTGATGTTATGAATCCAAAAGGCGGAAGCGTCTATGTAGCTCTTATCTGCGGACTTGTTACACTTGCAGTTACAATGCTCTGTTCAACTTACGGAAAAAAAGCTGGTAAACTTATTCCTTTTATCATCGGTATTTTAGCAGGCTATATTTTAGCTTCAATTTTTGCTGTAATCGGAAAATTAACTGGCAATACTTCTCTTATCGTTATTGATTATACGGCATTAACTTCTTTAGACTGGTCTAAATTTTCTTCATACTTCTCATTGCCAACATTTACATTTATGCTTGGCGGAACTGAAGGTTTAAAAGCTATAAACGGAACATACCTTCTCACCTTGTTCTCTGCTTACGTTCCTGTTGCATTTGTAGTTTTTGCAGAGCATATTGCTGATCACAAAAATCTTTCTTCTATTATCAATAAAGACTTACTTGTTGAACCAGGTCTTGCAAATACACTTTTAGGTGACGGTGTTGGTTCTATGGCTGGAGCTTTATTTGGCGGCTGTCCAAATACAACTTACGGAGAATCAATTGGCTGTGTTGCCATTACAAGAAATGCTTCTGTTGTTTCAATCTGGGGTTGTGCAATTGCATGTATTCTCTTTTCTATGATTACTCCTTTAGTATGCTTTCTTGAAACTATTCCTAACTGTGTAATGGGTGGCGTTTGTATCGCACTTTACGGCTTTATTGCAGTTTCAGGCTTTAAAATGTTCCAGAAAGTAGATTTAAATAAAAACAAAAATCTTTTTGTTGCCTCTGTAATTTTCATCACTGGTGTTGGCGGAATGTCAGTTTCATTTGGAAAAGTTACAATCACAACTGTAGCATGTGCTTTAATTCTTGGAATTCTTACAAACCTCATCTTAAGCAAAGAAAAGGATGAACAATAAAATAAAACTTAAAGTTTAAAAACAAAAAACTCTGGACATCATCCAGAGTTTTTTTTGACCCTTGGCAGAATCGAACTGTCGACCGTTTGCTTAGAAGGCAAATGCTCTATCCAGCTGAGCTAAAGGGCCAGTGCAATTAAGATATAACTTTTTAATTTTTTTATCAAGTAGATTTTTGCAATTTTAAAAAATTTTGATTAAAAAACACGCAGAGCAATAAAAAAAACTAATTATTTGTAGAACCTTCTACAATCGCACACACTCCCATATAATAAACTAAACTGTAAGTCATCGTATAAGTTGTGTCATAGCCCTGACTGATTGCATACATATCAACATACCAGGTACCATCTTCTGTTGAAGAGGAAGAATAACTTACATCTTCGTCAGTTTCCAAAGGAACCCTGTTTTCTTCATCATTGTTTATTTTAAAATCAAAAGAATAACCTTGCGGAGCCTGTGAAGAACTTGTAATATTCCTTCTTGGCAAAACATTCTGTCCATTATACTTAAGAGCCTTTGAAGCATCATAAACAGACATTTTTTCATTTCCTACACAAATACAAGGTGGAGTATCTTTGTCAACCGTAGTAAGTTTTATATAAACGTATTTATTAGTTCCGTCAGCCTTTACTAAAGGAGTAAAACTTCCACTGGAAAATTTAAGCGTCTTATAACCGTAAGTATCAATAAGTTTTTCTGCTGCAGCGGAATAATTACTTACAGTATTTAAAGAACTGATTGAACTTGCAACAGATGAAAGAGTTGAATAATTATTGTAAATTTTATAATAAACTTCAGTGCCCTGAAACTTAAAACTTGAAGCCGCTACCAGATAATCGGAATTAGCACCTGTTTCACTTGTTATAAAACTAAAATACCGGTCATTAGAAGCTGCTGTATCATAATAAACCATATGACCATCAGTATAGGCTGCTTCTAGAATATAAAAATCATCAAGACCACAGTTTGTAAACAAAAACAAAAAAAGACAAAGTACACTTTCCTTAAGTAAAAAAACTATATTAAAAAAGTGTTTCTTTGCCTTCTTCATAATTTTTTATTAAACAGATTTTATTCTGTTACAAGACCATTAGCTTTTATATAAATAATTCTGTCATTTGCAAGACCTGCCCATGAACTTGTTGAATAATCATCAGTAACTTTTTTATAATCTTTAAGAGCTGCATTGTAACATTCAAGGCTTTCATTAACACGACCTGCACTAAAATATGCATGAGCAGCATTATAATTATCTTTTGCCTTAGCACTAGCTTCAAAAAGAAGAACAGCCTTTTCTTTGTCACCGGCAAGTTCAGCACTTACAGCAGCATTATAATTACATCTTGAAGCTGTATAAGCACCTTTAGAAGCATTAGCAGCAAGTGTCCATGCATCACGGGCAGCAGCATAATCTTCCTGCATAAAATAAATTTCTGCCTCAAGCATTTTTGCACGAGTACCAACAACACCCTTCTTATTCTTAAATTCCTTAAGATTTTCAAGAGCCATTGTCTGACGACTGTGAATTACTTCTGCATCAGTAACAACTTTATCATCAACCTTTCTGATTAAATCATATTCAATTGAATCAAGCTTAGAAAGATTTTTTTCTGTATTCTTTTCACCAAAAGTAAGAGCAAGACAGAGAACAACAGCACCAATTACAAGAACGCATGCAAGAGTTATTACAATTCCCCTGTAATTTGTCAAAAAAGAATTTACTTTTTTAGAAGTTGACTCATCAGTTTTTTTCATTTTTTTTACAATTTCTGCCATTTTATAGACCTCATCAAATTTTCATTAAAAAGTTCGCCACAGACGATTTTTTAAAACGCCCCTACATACTATATTAAAATATATTCTTTGTCAAAGACCTTTATCGAATATCAAGTTCATTTAATAAACGCGAAAGATAAGTTCTCTGAATGCCAAGGATTTTTGCCGCCTGAGTCTGATTCCATTTTGTTTCCTCAAGAATTTGTTTAACATAAACTTTTTTAAAATTATTTACAGCATTTTTTAAGGATTTATCACTGTTTTTTTTATCAACTACTTCATTTAATTCTTCAAAAAGATAATTCTGTGATTCCTGAAAGCAAACAGATTTTTTTTCTTCCCCGGAATAAATAGACAAATCTTTTACATCAATAAAATCATTTTTAGAGTTAATACAGGCTTTTTTTATTACATTTTTTAATTCACTTACATTTCCTGGCCAACTATATTCATTTAAAAGTTCTAAAGCCTTTGCAGTAAAATTTACATTTTTTTTATAAACTTCAGCAGAATATTCAGTTAAAAAATATTTTGCAAGAACTTCAATATCGTCTTTTCTCTGTCTTAAAGGCGGAATATTTAAGGGGAACAAATTAAGCCTGTAATAAAGTTCACTTTTAAAAGTTCCATTTTTTATCATTTCTTCAAGATTTTTACTAGAAGAAGCTATAAATCTTATATTATGTTCAGACTGAATTTTATTTAAAAGAATATTCTGTTCATCTAAAGAAAGTTCTCCAACTTCCCTCAAAAAAAGTGTTCCATCCTGAGCGATATTAAAAAAGTGCTCATTAAAATTATTGCAATTAAGGCAAACAAAGGCATTATCAGCTCTTTTACTTTTTATATGCAGATATCGGGAAAATAATTCCTTACCACAAGCTCTTTCCCCTGTTATCAAAAGAGATGAATCAATTTTTGCAAGTTCCTCTGCTACATGAAGCAAATCAAGAGTTACTGGACTTTTTGCAATAAAAGAAAAAGTACACTTGTCTTCACTATCTAATAACAACAAAGACGAAGTGTACCTTGATATGTCCTCTAGGGACTTTAGAACTAAACTTAAAGAATTATTATCTCTAAATCTGATGAGAACCTTTAGAATTCCTGCATCCACAGATTCAAGCTGCTCCATAAATTCTCATCAAAAATAATTATTTATCTTCGTTCTGTAATTTAAGGCTGTCTCCAATTGTATAAGAACCGTCATCGTCACCACTATTATTTGTCATATAGTGAGAAATTTCTGCACGTTCCTGAGCTCTCTTATATTCTTTTACAGAGAAAGCAACCTTTGACTTAACAGTATCTACAGAAACTACATACACATTAATTTTATCACCAACGTTGTACTTTTTAACAGCTTCTTCAAATGGAGTTTCACGATCTTCGCTAAGGTTTGCCTTGTTTACAAGACCTTCAATTCCATCATCTGCCTTTACAAAAATACCAAAATCTGTGATAGATGTTACTTCACCTTCAAGAGTTGTTCCTGGTTTATGTTCTTCTGCAAACTTCTTCCAAGGGTCTTCTGTAAGTTGTTTGATACCAACTCTAATACGATGTGATTCAGGATTACATTCTGTAACTACACATTCAATTTCCTGATCAACCTTTACTTCGCTACCAGGATGCTTAACTTTCTTTGTCCATGAAAGATCTTCATTTGCAAGGAATGCATCTATACCGTCTTCAATCTGAACAAAAGCACCACTGTTTGTAATCTTAACAACTTTACCTGTAAGTTTTGTACCTGCAGGATATTTATCAGCAAGAGTATCCCATGGATTTTCTGTAACCTGCTTAAGACCTAAAGAAACACGACCTTCCTGAATGTCATAACCTAAAATCATACATTCAACTTCATCGCCTTCTTTTACCATATCTGAAGGTTTATTAATTTTCTTAGTCCAGCTGAATTCTGAAATATGAGCAAGACCTTCAATACCCTCTTCAAGTTCGATAAATGCACCAAAGTCAGTAAGCTTTGTAACCTTACCTTTAACAACATCACGAAGATGATATTTATCTTCAAAATGTACCCATGGATCTTCTGAGAAATGTTTAAGAGAAAGATTGATTCTCTTTTCTTCAGGATCAAGCTTAATTACTTTAAGTTCAATTTCCTGACCTTTCTTTACAAAATCCTTTGGTCTTGTAACATGACCCCAACTCATATCGTTAATATGAAGAAGTCCGTCAAAACCACCGAGGTCAATAAATGCACCAAAACTTGTAAATGACTTGACAGTTCCCTTTACAGAATCGCCAATCTTAACTTCATTAAAGAACTTATCACGATTTTCATTAATCTGTTCTTCAAGATACTTACGGCGGTTAACAACAACATTTTCTTTTGAACCACTGTAAAGACGTTCAATGTAGAAGAAACTCTTTGTTCCAAGAAGTTTTTCTTCCTTTTCTACTTTCTGACTGTCACTCTGACTGATTGGAAGGAATGCCTTAATGCCTCCTCCAAGGTCAACCATATATCCGCCTTTTGTAAGGGATTCAATTGTTCCCTCAACTGGCTTCTTTTCATCATAAGCATCTTTTAATTCTTTCTTAAGACGCTTTTCTTCAGCCTTAATTTTTGAAACTTCCGGACCGTACTTTCCATATTCTTTAATAAGGAATACAGTAATCTGATCACCTGCTTTTGGAAGATTTGAACCAAATTCCTGAACTGGAATTCTACCTTCCGACTTGCAACCTACATCGATAAATACGTAATCTGATGTTACCTGTACTACTGTACCTGTTACATTACGTCCGCTTTCAACACGCTCCATCTTGTTAATAGATGCTTCTAATTGTGTGTAAATGCTGTCATTGGAGCTCTGTGACTCATTCATTTCCACTTCCTTTTCCATAGCAAACCCTTTAGAGTAAATTTTATTCTCGATTATTGCACAAACTTCTTTAATGGTCAAGTCTGACGTGTCAATATATAAGGCATCCGGTGCAATTTTTAAAGCTCCTTCAGCCTTATTTTTGTCCATTTCATCGCGTTTGATTATAGCAGCTTTTATCTCTTCTAAAGAAAGATTACTTACTCCCTGTTCAAAACGTCTTTTTGCTTGGACATCAACACTGGCATCAAGATAAACTTTTACATCTGCATTAGGAAAAACAACAGTTGTCATGTCCCTTCCCTCGCAGATAATATTCATATTCTTTACAATTTCGCGCATTTTTTTATTTAAAAGATGACGAACTTCCACAATTGAAGAAACCTGTGAAACCATTGCATCAACATTATCCTGATGCAAATATTCTTCAACATCATTTCCATTAAGATACATGTGAGAATTTTTGTAATCAAACTTCTGCTTTTTTGCAAATTCTATAACACTTTCAGTTTTTTCAATACCAAGACCAAATTGCAGCATAGCAAGAGTTAATGCTCTGTAAAAACTTCCACTATTTAAAAATACAAGATTTAAATCTTTGGCAATCTGATTTGCAATCGTACTTTTTCCAGTACCAGCAGGTCCATCAATGGCTACTATCATTCAACACCTCTTAATATTCTTGAGTATGCGAGCAAAGTTTTAAAAGAGTGCTCACTTCTTTTTCTGACAAGTCCCTGAACTTTCCAGGTTCAAGCCCCTGTTTATCTACATTTCCAATTCTGACACGACAGAGATTTTTTATTCCAATTTCGCGCGATTCAAATACACGGCGAATTTCTCTATTTTTACCTTCAATAAGAATTATTCTCATTCTGTGAGAATTAAGTTCCTGGGCAAAACGGCACTTATAAAAAACATCATCAACCCTTATACCGTTCATAAAATCTTTTGCAAGATTTCTTGGCAATGGAAGACTTGTATCTACAATATACTCTTTTTCAAGTTCTGCACTTGGATGGGAAAGAATTTTTGCAAACTCACCGTCATTTGTAAAAATTATAAGACCGCACGAAAACATATCCAGCCGGCCAACATTATAAAGACGTTCAGAATATGCATCTTTTAAAAGAGAAGCAGCAACAGGCCGTCCTTTTTCATCATTTAATGAACACACATAACCTGCAGGCTTATTTAAAAGAACATATCGTTTTTTTTCTTCAGGATGAATTTCCTTTGAGTCCACAAGAATTTTATCTTCAGTAGAAACTTTTGTTCCAAGTTCAGTTACTGTAATTCCGTTTACACTAACCCTGCCCTGTAAAATAATAGCTTCACTGGCACGACGACTTGCAACTCCACAACGAGCCATATAAAGCTGCAAGCGGATTTTTTCACTATCTTGCAAGTACAAACCTCTCACTATCCATTTCATCAAGTTGCGGAAGTTCAGAAATATTCTGAAGATGGAAGAATTCAAGGAACTCTTTTGTAGTACCGTAAAGCGTTGGTTTTCCAGGGACATCTTTTTTACCAACTTCTTTAATAAATTTACGGTCAAGCAAAATACGCATCATATTATCTGCACTTACATGCCGTAAGCTTTCAATTTCGGCACGGGTAATCGGCTGACTGTAAGCAATAATTGACAATGTCTCAAGGGCAGCCTTACTTAGCATACCGCCGTTTTTCTTGCCGTATCTTTCACGAACAAGATTAAACATTTCTTTTTTAGGAACAAGCTGCCAGCCACCAGTAATTTCTGCAAGTTCAATTCCAGAATCAGCATCAGCATATTTTTCTTTAAGTTTTAAAATTGCTTCATTTACAACTTCAACAGAAAGTTTTGTGATTATAGAAAGTTTTTCTGCATTCTGAGGTTCACTTTCCAAAAAAAGTACAGTTTCCACAAGAGCGGTTTCTTTTTCTAAAGAAAATCCTGCTATAATTCTTTCATTTTCGCTACGTTCAAAAGCTTCTTCGTCTTCTTCTGGATATTCAAATTTTTCTTCACTTTCATTTTTTAAAAGTTCATCTTCATTATTCTGATTTTTATTTTCTTCAGTTTTATCTGTTATTTTTTCTTCAGCATTTTTATTTTCTGAATTATTTTCATTTTCAGATAAATCAAGTGATTTTTTTTCTTCTACAGAAATTTCTTCTTTTTTTTCTGAATGAATTGCATTTGTATCTTCAGCAGGTGAACTTTCTTCAGTTTCATTTTCTAAAATTTCACTTACTGTAGGAATTTTTGGACTTTTTTTTACTTTCTTTGTCTTTTTTACCTGAGCAGGAGAATCATCCCCTGCTGTACCAATAGCGGCTGTATTCTCTACGCTGCTTTCTGTTTCCTGCATATTTTTATATCTCCAAACATTCTGTTTTGATAAATGTCAGCCATCTTGAATTTTACTGCCTCAAGTATAGCCATAAATGCACATATTACGTCAAGTTCATTTCCGTGTCTAGTAATCAATTCAGTAAACATGCACTCACCTTTTGTTTCAAGCAATTCCTTCATTAAATCAATTTTTTCTGTAACAGAAATTTCTTCATTCATATCAAGAATACGCTGTGCCTGATTTACATTCGTAATATTTCTAAAGATTTTCTGCATGTCCTGAAGTAAAGCCCAAGTATCTACCTTCTGCCACATTCCATCATCATCAAATGGAAGTACCCTTTCGATGCTTTTACGTTCAAAACTCCATTCACTCTGTTCTTCCTGCTCTTCCATTAAAACAGACAGTTTCTTAAATCTCTGATACTCAATTAATTTATCAACAAGTTCCTGACGCGGATCTTCTGCATCATCGTCATCATCATAAGCAACTTCTACAGGCAAAAGCATACGGCTCTTAATATGAACCAATTTTGCAGCCCAAACATAAAATTCACTCAAATCCTGCAAGTCAAGTTTTACGGCATAGTCAAGATAATCCATAAACTGTTCAGTTATTTCTGCAATCGGAATATCATAAATATTTACTTTATTTTCACGAATAAGACTCCACAATAAATCAAGAGGTCCTTCAAACTGCCCTGCAGTATATTTTCTCTGAATTCTTTTATCTTCGTCATCCTCATAAAGATGATTATTTTTTACCTGACCTTCAATAGTTGCTGTATTCTGTTCCATAACATTCCTTCCCTATACAGAAAACACTGTTTTTTCGCCTTAGAGTTTAAGAGCTTTCTTAAATTCTTGAGAGGAAAGAAACAGTTCTACCTGCTGATTTTCAACATGCCTTAGACAACTTTTTAATTCTTCAAAAAAAGAATAAATGTCTAAAAAATTGTCCTTTATATTTACATCGGCATTTTTTTTGAGAATCTCAAGTAGTGGAATCAGAACAAATCCCCTTTCTTTTACCCTTGGATGAGGTACCTGCAGATTTTTACTGTCAATTACCTCTTTTCCATAAAATTCTATATCCACATCAAGAGACCGCGGTCCATTTCTTACTTCAAGACTTCTGTTTCTGCCAAAAGCATTTTCGACACTATGTATATCTTCAAGAAGATTTTGAACGCTTCCCTCATATTTACCCATTAAAACAAGATTATAAAAATCATTCTGATCTGTTTTGTACATGGCAGCAGTTTTATAAACAGAAGAAAACTGAACTTCATGCACAAAATTACAAAGCATAGTACAGGCTCCGGTAAGAATTTTAAGCGGACTTAAACCCATGTATTCTTTATTAGACCCCAGACCCAGTACTATTTCTTTCATCAGAATAATTCCTCTGGTAAAGGCTTATCCATAGATGCGGTCTTTGCTAAAGATTCTGTCTTACTTTTTGAAGCAGTTTTTTTGCTTTCATTTTCCAAAGTTTTTACTTCTGGTGAACTTGTAGCAACTACTGTTTCTGGAGCAGGAGAAGATGCATCAGTTTTAAGACCCCCAGTACCTACGCCTTTAGCATGCATTTCCTGTTCATACTTTAAAATCTGCTCTTTAGTTACTACTTCACCTTCTTTGGTGTGAAGTACAAGTCCTGGAAAAAGCATTTCCCTAAGTTGACTTTCAAGTTGTAATCTTAATTCAGGATTATCTTCAATATACCTAACGGCATTTTCCTTACCCTGACCGATTTTTTCTTCACCTCTATTATACCAGGCACCTTTTTTGTCAATAAGACCATGTTTTACAGCTGAATCAAGTACACTGGCACTTGCATTAACACCCTTACCAAAGTAAATATCTAGTTCAACCTTTCTAAATGGAGGAGCAACTTTATTTTTTACAATCTTTACCCTTACACGGTTACCGATAGCATCCTCATCTCCCTTACCGTCAATACTTTCTATACGGCGGATTTCAAGACGAACTGATGAATAAAACTTTAATGCATTACCACCAGTTGTTGTTTCAGGATTACCAAACATTACCCCTATTTTCATACGAATCTGGTTAATAAATACAACAATACACTTGCTTTTTCCGACAATTGCCGTAAGTTTTCGCAAGGCCTGACTCATAAGACGAGCCTGAAGTCCCATTACAGAGTCCCCCATTTCGCCTTCAATTTCTTTTTGAGGAGTAAGAGCTGCAACTGAATCAATTACAATAATATCTACAGCACCGGAACGAACAAGATTTTCACAAATTTCAAGAGCCTGTTCTCCTGTATCCGGCTGAGATACCCATAATTCGTCAATATTTACACCAAGATTTTTAGCATAAATTGGATCAAGTGCATGTTCTGCATCAATAAAAGCTGCAATTCCGCCAAGTTTTTGTGCTTCTGCAACTGCATGAAGAGCAAGTGTTGTCTTACCTGAGCTTTCAGGACCGTACATTTCAATAATACGACC
>CAZALL010000040.1:0-12889 GCA_964485955.1 uncultured Treponema sp.
CTTCCGTCCACTGCTGCTGGTTAAAAAGAGCAGCTTGTCCAACTTCATCTTCCCGCCCGTTCGGGTCCACATACCGCACAGGGTTATTCCCGGCGTAGTGGTACAAACTGCTGTTGATATGGTTATAAATGCCTCCCATTCCTGGAAGATTTCCGTTTTTCTCCTTTGCCTTGTCATTTGTTGACGCTATTGGTATATATTCCCCCAGTGCTGGGTCGGTAGAAATCCAACGACTGTACTTAGGATCCAAATAGCGTGCTCCATAATAGTAAAGTCCTGTTTCACTGTCTTTTTCCTGAGCCGTAAATTTATACGGTAAATACTCAAGACCTGTATTTTCAGTCTTTTCTATCCAAGTTTCACCATAAGGAGTATACTCTATTTTTTGATAAATGTCACCATCTTTCTTAGTTATAAGAGTTGCACTTCCTAAGTGATCACTGTGATAATAATATAACTTTTCCCTCTCTTCGTCTAGAGTAGGAGATGTAGCACTGTTTAATTTTGTTGCAATTCTAGTATCTCCAAGATAAATATTAACTATAATCTGACCTCCGTTAAAAGCATTGCCACTATCCTTACGATAAAGATACATTTTATTAAAATATATTGTTTCACTGCCACTAGCTTTTACATATTTGTTAGTTCTCTGACCATCCTGTCCATAAACATAATCAACACATGTTCCTGCCGAATCTTTAGAATATATAAGTTGATTTTTTGAATTCCACTTATATTCCCTGTAATATTCACCTGTAGCAGAAATATTATTTTCTGCAGAATTTATATCATAAATACCCCAAGCATATTCTGTTTTTTCAACATCTTCTGTAACAGAAGAAATTAAATATGTATTTTCTTCATCTGTGCTGTCAAATTCACCATCTTTTTCCATAATAACATTACCATTTTTATCATACTTATAATGCCGGTTACCTGCCCTTACAAGCCTGTGAGCATAATTTGTATCATCATAAACATAATCAAGACTATAATTTAAATCATCTCCTAAAGTTAAATTAGGACTGTTAGAAATTTTACTTATCTTTGATGTCATGTTTCCGATATAATCAAAGGTAAACATCTGATTATATTGACTTACAAAATCAGGACTTTCTGACTTATACGGATTAGACACTGCACAACCTTCAACAGAAATTAACTGATTAAGTCCGTCATAAGAATATTTCTGGCTTGTATCATAAACAGTAAAGTCTGAACTTTTACACTTATTTTCGTAAGAACTTACATTTCCGTTTTTATCAAAACTATATTTTAGATTCTGAAGTTCTTTAACCCCATTTGTAGTATAAATAGTATCAAGCCATCTTCTTGCAGGATCATAAGTATACTTTGTTTCTACACCGTTTCCATATTTTATATAAACTCTCTGTCCATATTCATCATAAGCAACATTGTAAATATATATAGTTTCTTCTCCATAATGAAGTCCTTTTACACTGCATACCTGCCCGCCCTTATCATAACCATAAGTTATAACATCGTTTTTAGAATTATCAATTTCTTCATCTTCGACAAGTTCACTATATGTAATTGACTGCATGCGTCCAAGATAATCACTTTTATAAGACATACGATGTCTTACATATCCAATGTCATCAGATTCTCCTAAATGAGTATATATTTTTCTGTCTTCTTCTATTACTTCACCTAACTTACCATATTTATAAGTTAAAGTACCGCTTGCGTCTGTAACAGATACAATTTTTCCGGCACAACCATCTTCTGCATCTGGCTTACCATAAACATATTCAACATCAGTTTCATCACCTGGATAATCAATTTTAATTAGGTGGTTAAATTTATCATACTCATAATAAATTGCCTTTCCATTTTCTTCCAGTTGACTATTTGTTTCTTCAATAATATTTGAACATTTGTCATATACAAAATGCTGCCTTCCGCTGTCAAGTGAACTAATTGCAGTCTTACGACCCAACATATCATATTCAACGCAAACTGTATGCCGTTCAATTCCCTTATTTAAAAAATCAATTGCCTGTGCATCATTTGCATATAATAGTTCACCCATCATGTTATATTCATATGAAAAAGAAGTTAATAATTCATTCTGTAAAGAATCACCTGTGCCTTTTTTTCCATATTTTTCCATATAAATCATATTACCCTGAGCATCACTTGTAGTTACAGTTCTATTTTCCATAGGGTCCACAGCATCTGTTACAAGATAACTTAAACCATCTTTTACTTCAATTTTATATGTTGTTGTCTGAATACTTTCATCAGGAAGAATTGTCTTTATTATTCTATTCCTTGTGTCATATTGTTTTTTTGTTGAATAATCAGACATTTTTGCAGGGAAAGCCAAAAATGCATCAAGTTCACCGCTTACAAAATACGTCATTCCTTCTTCAATACTGCGTCCCTTATTATCATATTTAATAAGACCACTTACATTCCAGCCTTCACCCTTTTCATATACATAACCAGTTTTTGCGGTACGAATTGCACGACCAAGTCCGTCAATTTCAACAACAGTCTGCATTAAAGTTTTATCATCATGGTCAAAAGTTACTTTATTGTTTGTAAGGGCATACCATTTATTTTCTCCATTATGTCTGGTGTAATACTCATAACTTACTGCCGGCATTTCATCATCATAAGATGTAAATAGCTTACTAAGTCGCTGCCAGTCATCATAATTATAAGTCAAAGTATTATTATTATAGTCAGTTTCTTTGATTTTAAGCTGTAAAACTTCATCATATTCAATTGAACTTGTATATGCATCTGAGTCTGTACCTGACTGTTCAATTTTAATAACATACATTCCGTTAGTATCATATGTATAATTAAGAGAAAGTCCGTTTGCATCTGTTACTTTTACAATGTTGCCATAATAGTTGTCATAGTCAAGACAAGTACTTGTATAATTATTTTCTTCATAATATTGACAAAGTTCTGTCAGTTGACCGTAATCATTATACAAACCCGTTCTGTATCTTAAAATTTTATCATCATGATCTTTAACTGTAAAAGCTTCTGCAAGTCCGATAATATATTTATCTTCTATATTTTTATAAACTACCTCACAGACAAGTTCTTTAGAACCAGGAAATTTCTGCGTCATCACTGTAACATTTCCATAATCATCATATTCATATTCAGTTGATGTAGTTATTGAATCATTACAATCTTCTTCTCTTGTTACAGAAACTTCTTTTTCAACAAGTGCTTTAGGTGCTTCCCTTAAAATAGTCTCTGTCATTGTAAGGTAATTATCTGCACAATCTTCCTTATTGTTATAAAAATAAGATTCCTTAACCTGTCCTTTAGAATAATATGCATCTATATAATAAACATTTTTCTGCATTGAATTATCTGCAAAAATTGTTTTTACAACGCCATATCCGTAAAAATCTTTTTCAAGACGATTATAATAGCCGTTTTCATATTCATATTTTGTTGTATAAGAATGACACCCTTTTAACTCTGCAGAATCATTACCAGTTTCTTCAAGTCCATCATTCATGGTAACTTCACTAAGCACATACTTATGTCCCGGACTGTCTGTTGTTCCTAAGATTTCACCGTAATCAAGACAGCAACTGCCCCCCTGAGGCAGATTAATTTTTCTAAGAAGTCCCACGCGTCCCATTAGATTTTTCTTCCAATATGTAGCACCACCGGCACGCAAAACCTGATCAACCATACCGTCACCGTCAAAGTCTATCATCTTAACATAAGCACCATTTATAGAAGTAGAACCATTTGCACCTGTACCAGCTGAACTTGTAATATTTACTGTTCCAGAACCAGTTTTAATACCTATATTGAGATTTGCTCCAGCAGAGCCATTTATACCAAAGGTTAATGTAGAACTCCAGTCAAGAGAATTTACATACTTATCAAAACTTTTAGCATAAGGGTTACATGAACTTTTAGCCAATTCGTGGGCAACATCGTTAAAAAAATTACCTATAACTGGAGTGTTTTTTAAATCGTCATCAACAATAAATTCGGTCTCAGGGTTACAAATATTCCCTTCAATTTTCCATTTTGGAAGTATAATTGTTTTGTTTTCTGTAAAACTACAGCCTGTATTATACTTTACATTAACTTCACTACAGTTAAATTCATCATTTTCTACTTTTTCAGGTAATTCTAAAGAAACAATATCCTGTAAACCATCTCCATTAATATCTAAAAGCATTTTTTCTGTATTTGAAGAAGAAACACTGTATGACGCACCAATATTTAAACTGGCAGAAGTCTTTAAACTTTTTGCTTCAAGAAGGCTAGGTCCAGTACCAAGCGAAAAATTAACACTAAGTGATTCATTTTTTCCAGAAGAAAGACTTTCGCCAATATTTTCAGTAAAAAAAGAAATGCCATCTTTAATTTCAAACTTATCCCCCAGATTAAACTTCAAGTCATCGCCATTATAATAATCCTGAAGTCCATCCCCGTTAAAATCAACTAAACCGGCAGTCTGTTTATTACTACCTTTTGAACCGGAAACTCCACAACTAGGATTTGTAGAAGCAAGCATCTGAACCACTATTTTACCACTTGCCTTAGCAGTCGCAGAAGCCGAACCTCCTGGACTTATCGAACCTCCTTTAACATTTACATCTGCTTTATTTACTGATAAAGCTTCAATATTATCAAAAGTTTTTGTTAATTCTGAATCATAGTCAATTTTACAACCATTTTCTATATTTTTTTTACCATAAAAGACTTGTAACCTATTATCAGTAACAGTTAAAATATCTGGTATTCCATCTGCATTTATATCCTGAATTGACTGCAATACTTTTGATTCCGACTTATTAGTTCCCCATGAGCCTGAAAGACTACCACTAGACAAATTAGATAAACCGTTAAAAATCTCTGTTATTTTTCCAGAATTTACCGTTCCACCTGCATTTACAGACGGCGTAATATCAGTACCTTCTGTATGAGACTTACTGATACTAGGAAGCTTGTAAGGCTCTTTTTCTTCAGATATAGAAAACGAAATTTTCTCTTCTGTTCTATAACGATTAAGAACTGTATAATACTCATTACCACCGTTACGTCCGCTACATATCTTTAACGTTTTACTATCACTTCCAAAATCAAAGTATGGATATACCATTTCGGACGATGAAGCAATTTTTCCAAACAACTGACATTTTAATTTTTCTTTTGCGTCATCTGAAAGTTTTTGTGCTTCTTTATTTTGCAAATTCAATAAAGCGTAATCATCAGGTATAATAAAACGGACTTCATTTTCATTATTTTTATTTAAAGATACTTTCTTAGATTCAGCTCTAGACGAAGCTTCATTTTTTGAAGAAATTAATTTTTCCTCAAACTTAATTTCATCTTCATTTTTTAATAAGCCTTTCCAGATACCAAAAAACCAACCCTTATAACCGCCATAAAGATATTCATCTTCTTCATTACTGACATAATATTGTTCTTCTGCATCATCTAAATCACTAGCTGCTACTGTTATATTTTTTTCATATAAATGTGTTTCTTTATTATATTTATAATAATTCTTTTCTTCATCACTTAAAACATTATACTGTTCTTCTGTAACTTCTAAAACTATAGTTTTTTCATCTTTATTAGAAGTTATTTCTTTGTTGTATAAAATATTATTTTTTGCCTTGTTTACAAAATATCCATCATCATCTTTTAAAATACTATCAGAAGAATCAAATGACAAAGCAGGTAGTTCTTTTAAGACCGTACAAACTCTTTCATTTTTGTCTTCTTCACCAGGACAAAGAATACAGATTTTTTTATCATCAACAACATTATATTCAGAGTTAGTACTATATATAACATCTACATTAGCTGTCATATATTTTCCTATGCAGTACTTTTTACAGTATTCTTTAATTCTTTCGTTTTTAATTAAATAATCTTCATCTTCGTTTTTATCAGCAAAGCCTTCATTTATTTCTTCCTGCTTCCAATTTTCTTTTAACTTATATTGAGAATCTTTTTTTTCATAAAAACCAAAGTAATTTTCATCGGTTAAAATTCTTTTTCTTTTATAACTATTCAAAATAGCTGAAAGTTTATCTTTATCTGCAGAAGATAAAAAACACAAAGGTGTATAATATCTATACAAGACTTTTTTGTAATAGGTTACTTCTTTATTAGAAGAATTATAAACTGCTTCATATTCTTCTTTCTCACTAGCATCCAGCTCATTGTAATCATCCACTGATAAAAATTCTAATTTTTCTTTTAATTGTCCGTAGGCAGTTTTTATAAAATCTTCTTTTTCTTCAACACTAAAGCAAAGAGCATCTCCTGTATTTTCATCAATAAATAAGTTATTAATATATATTGCATCAGTTGGAATATTTTTATTTTTTTCATCATAAGAACCTTCTATTAATTCCTTAGATTTATCTTCAATAAACCAATGCTTATCTTCATAGCTTGAATATGGAACATTAATACTTTCATCAGTCATAAAATCATTAACAATTTCTTCCATTTCAACTTCTGACATAGTATAAGCACAATACTGCGGATCTCTTACACTTATTTTTACTATATCCTCACTGCCATTAATTTTATAAGTAACTGTTATGCTCTCATTTTCTTCATTATATTTAGCATCAAATATTTTTGGGTCTTCATTGCCATAAAAAAACAGACCGTCTTTAGTATTCTCGTTGTATTTATTATAGCCCAGCTTATACTTAGTTTTAGAGTCAACAAAAACATCACCTATATAAATCTGCTTACCGACAACTTCGCCGTCTTCTTTAAGCTCACTGATTTTACCAGGCTTTAACTCGTTTTCTATATCCCTACTAGCATCTTCTTTATATTCCTTAGCTTTATAAAACTCTACTGATTCACCTGCAAAGCGATAGTCGCAGTCAGCAATTTTATATAATTCTAAGGCATCATTTTTTAATTTATCTGCTGAAGCTATGCTAAAATAATCTTTATTAAAATCAATAATAGATTCTTCAGATATTTTTAACTCATAAATATCCGTTACTGCACTTTTTGAAAAAGAATTTATAAAGCTAATAATTTTATCTGCATCGCTATTATACTTAGTCTTAACATTTTTCAACAAAGTATTAAAAGATTCTTCTGTATAATATCTTGGAATAAAATAACCTTTATCAACTAATGCTTGAGTATTATTTTTACGTTTTCCTATTGTATAAGAATAAATAAATTCTTCTTCCGTACTATATAACTCTTTCTTTTCTATTTTGTTAACAACGCTAATCTCATAGATATTTTCAAAAAGCCAATTTATATCAGTATTGGATATATTTTTACTGTTTTTTATTTCTGAAAAAATATAATCTTCTACTTCTTCTATGCTTTTTTGTGTTTTAAAAACACATTTATCTTCATCTGTAAGTCCAGAAAATTCTTCAGGCAGATAAACATAAGGAATTTTAAGTTCCTTATCAAAAGCTTTAACAGAAGTATAATCTATCTTTACATTCCAGTCATAAGTAGGATTTTTTATATCTTCTTCATAACTTGAAATAAAATATAAATGTTCTTTTCTTTTAATAAGTACAGAATCAAACTTTCTAGAAAAACCAGCCTCTTTATTAATCTCACAATCAACAACCTTTCCTTTATCTTTTAGCGTAAACAAGGTAATTGGAGTATTATTATTATCATTGGCCGTATAAACCGAAGCATTTTGAACAATTCTTACATTACCAGAATATGTGGCTTTCCACATTCTAAATGGAGTAAGTTTATAATAACTATTCTGTAAATCCTTTATTTCCGTATCACTTATATAAGGTTTTATTTCAATTTTCGGAAGGTTTGAATAAATATCATTTTTATTAAATAAAGGCTTAGCATCAGAATTACTATTCCATAAACCTGCATTAGATAAATACGTTTCTTTATTTGCCTGAAGAAGATCTACAAGACCATCTCCGTCCATATCCATAAAAGATACTAAAGAACTTGAATTTGAAGTTTGCTTTGTTTGTGCATAACTTACACCCAAATTTGCACTAACAGTAGGCAATGCACATCCTGCACCTCCATAAACATTCCATCCAGTCGAAGAAGAATCATTTTCTTCTTTATTTAAATTAAAATTTTCACCAGCTTCTGGAAATAAAATTTTATATGCATTTTCTTCAAAACCAGATCCTGTATTAAAGTAAACATAAAATTCTCCAGAATTTTCACCCTTCTTTAAGCTATCTGGTCTTCCGTCACCATTCAAGTCAACAAGCATACTGTCTGTATAACTGCTTCCTTCACTTGAAGAAGTACTTGTACCTCCAGTTCCACGTATATCCCATGAACTGCTTCCATAGCCTACACCCGCTGAACCAGAAATGTTCTTTCCATGACTGCTTGCTTTTCCTGTCTGCAAAGGACTGGACGCTGATTGATCCCACTTCTGTCCATCCGAAAAATAAACTATCTCAGAAGTATTAATGCCTTCATCAAACAAGTTTGAAGTTCTTCCATCTGAAAGTCTATATCCTTCATACTCAAAAGAATATTCATAAGTGTCATTTTCTTTACCAGAACAATTATTTACAATAAGTTTTACAAGTCTGTTATCCTGTGCAAGACCTTGCTTATATTCAAATTTATATTTTCTTAATATTTTTTCTTTATTGTATGTTTCAACAGAAGTTAAAATTTTTTTACATGCTACAAGACTCTTACTTCTTGCATCCAGCCTTACATCCTCACGTGTAAATTTTCCATCATCAGAAGTTTTTCCTTCATTGTAATTAAAAGTTACCTTGCATTCTCCCTTTATAGAATTATATTCTGTTTCATACCCTGTGTAAAAAATATTTTTTAAATAAACATAACCATCTTCTTTTTCATAGTCATAAGTAATAGTATTTTTATGAACATCTACAACTTTAGTAAGATTCCATGTAAATATTTTATCTTTACTGCCTGTACATGAGTTATCTTCACTTGAATCAGGGTTTCCAAAATATCTTTTAGTTCCATCTTTTGAAGTTACCAGCCAGTAATTAGTATTACCACCTTCGCTATAATATCTTTGTATTTTTTCAAAGTTAACCTGCTTTAAAGGAGTATAGGTAATAACTTTAATTGAACCGCTTTCTTCGTCTTTAGATTTAGAAAGTTTTACACCATCAAGCATGTATGTGTCATCAAGGTCATAATCTGGTAGCCCTAAACGTGTATCTGTCGTAATAGAACTGTTTGCCCTTATGTCAAAATTACGTCCCATTATACCGTTACCACCACCACTAGAATAACTTACTGTAACTTGTGGCTGCATTCCCCTCCTTCCTGCAGGCACTTGAAGTTCAAAAGAAAAACTTGCATCTCCTGTATTATCTGCTTTTGGCGGATTAAATTTTATTATATGAGAGTCAGGTTTTGCAGCTTCAAGATTCTTAATTGAATTAAGATTAACATCAACTGGACTTGCACTTTCTGGAAGACTTAAAGTTGCATTTATCATGTCAGTAAAATGTGTAGTATAAGATTTTACAACACAATTTTTTCTATCTATTTCTATACGTTCAAGCTTAATCCATTCATATTTTTCTGTGTCATAAAAATATGTATAAACATCTTCAAGCTGCTGGGGTTTTGTATTAAGAACAGGATCATAAGGAAGACTAACTGTAACTTTTTTATTAAACTTTGTACCCGCTGGCAAAAATCTGTATCCGCATCCGTTAATCATAACGTTTGTAAGAGAGTCACCTGTTTCCTGAACTTTTGAAAGATACGAAATGCTTATTTCTGTATCCAAACTAAGTGCTTCTTCTGGAATTTCTACACTTGCCTTTCCAAGTTCAACTTTTCCACCGTTTAATGCACTTATCATTTTTGAACTTATAGTAATTTTTTCTTCTCTAGATTTTTTAATTTTTTTAGCTGCCGATTTTTTTGTCTTTTTGAAATTATTTTTCTGCTCTGTTTTTTCTACAGATTTTTCTTCATTAACTGGAAAACTTTCTGTAGTCACAACATTTACAAAAGCATCTTTTCTTGCCGCCTTTATTTTTGCATCTTCTGCAAATAATTCAAAAGGAACAAGCGAAGACATAAACATCAAAACTATTGCTGCACAACTTACTTTTAAAAGATTACTACTTTCAGACATTTTACTTTCTCTCTGTTTTTTATTTTATAAATTACTAAAAACTTTAGCCTTAAAGATTCAATTAATTTAATGTATATACAATTTTAGTCTGTGAGGATGAATAATTTTCATATGGAGAAATAACTGCAACTAATCCATAATAAGAATTACTCATTTTAACTCCTTCATCTGCTATAAATTCATCAACATAAGTGCCATTTATATATATTTTAAAAACTAACCTGCCGCTTTTATTTTCTGATTCTTCAACTTTTAAATTCTGCCTATAACCTGTTGAAAGAGAAATAACATTTGTTTGAATCCATTTTTTTTGTTCCGTTAATTCTGTAAACACACTGTCCGTAACTTTGCCAAATAAATATGACTGTGAATTATTTATCATAAATACATACATTTGATCATGTTCATCTTCATTATATTCAGAAGAAGTTTTATGCTTACGGGCAAAAACAATTCCATAACCTGCAGTTTCACTGCCTGTAAACTTTTTTACATCTACACTCAAAGTACCTTGATTACAAAAAAATTTTGTCGTAAAAAAAGTAGAACCTGTTGAAGATACAAAATTTTTATTGTTCGTACTAAAAGTATACTCATTATTATTTTCTGCATTCTCAACAAACAATTGATCTTGTTGTAAAACATAAGTCCCTTCATTACCTTCATCTAAATTACTGTCAAATTTTCCTAAAGACTGCCAGTCATGACAGGAAGCAAGTAAAAATACAAATGATAAAATAAACAATACTTTTTTCATAAAATTCCCTTATTTTACAGCATAATAAGTTTTATTTATATAAATGTTATATGGAATAACCAGCATAGCCTTTTCCTGAGAAGCAATTTCTTTCTCTGCATTATCCATATCTGCTGAAAGCTTAAAAAAATAATTTCTGGCTTCAGAACAATCATTACTTATAGTATTTGCTTTTCCCTGGTTTACAGATGTTGTTTTTCCTTCACTAAAAACAGTAAAATTTAACCCTACAGAATTATTTTCTTCTATATTTTCCCTTTTAATCAAAATATCTGCAGACATACGTGCAGGAATATGAACATAATAATAATCCACATCAGAATAAAAGCCTTCACCATCTGAATATTTTATTACTGCAATTTTTTCATCTAGCGGATCTTCAAGAAAAACTGCATTCTCAATTGTATCATTAGGTTCACAAGTATATTCCTGCCAGCCTATATTGCAGCCATAACCGTGTTTACTTCCATAAAAACGCTTTTCACCGCGATATTTATCAAGCCTGTAAATATATCTTTTTTCCCATAAATCTTCTTCAAGTATTTCTGTGTAAGAAAGATTATTTCCCCTGTATACTTCAACATATCTGCTTTTATCACTATCATCTTCATCATGACGCATCAAAATATAATAATCTGCACAGGGATCTTCCTGCCAGGAAATATTCATCCTTAGATATTGGGAACTTTGATCTACTAAAGGAACATCATCAAAAGGATCATTTGGACTTCTAAAAAGCATATATGCATAAGAATTTTCCATACATGAAGTCAAAGCAAAACCAATCAGTACAATAAGCAGAATATTAAACTTTTTCATTTCTTTTTTTCCTTACTTTTATAGATTGAAAATTCCATTCCAAGTTCAGGACGAATGGCAGCATATTTATCATCAGAAAAATGAAAATCAAACTCCATACCGGCATGCATTTTAAAAATATCATTTACAGACAGTTCATAGCCTAAAATAAACTGAGGTCCAAACATCGTCTGATAATGAAGAATAGCATCTTTATAGTTTTCCTGAATTTTAAGCAATTCACATTCATAAAAAAGAGCAGCCCCTGCATAAATACTGTTATGCTCATCAAAATATAAATGTACAACAAAAGGAAGACTTACCGTAATATTATGCATTTCAAAAGGATACACTTTCTGTCTGTTCATTGCATAACTGTAGGAAGTTTTTAATTTAAAAGAAAAATCATACATCTTCTGACACACAACATTGTTCTTTAACGGAGGAAAGACTTCTACGCTTAAACTGCCACCTGCAATACCAAGGACAGCAGAAGCCCAATCTTTACTTATAGGTGTCCAATAATATCCTGCAGTTCCAAATCTCCACTCAAGAGGACGATGATTTATAAATTCATCTTTAGGATCAAGTCCAAGCATTTCCTGAAAACCTGCAACAATTTTCTTTTCAAGACTTATAATAAAACGGTCATAATTATTTTTATCATCACTTGCAAAAAACTCTTTTACAACTTTCTTATTGTTTGAATTATACATTTTAAGATTTGCATACCAGTACATTTCTCTTTTCTGCACAAAACCATACACAATCAAAGAAGTATCTTTCATGGTACATATTCTTTCTGCATCAATAACAGAATTTACATAGCCGTACTTATTTTCACTAACATATTCAAAATCAATTAAACCTTTTAAATAATAAAGATGAAGTTCACGAACAATTTTCTTTGAAGGATTTTCACTTAAAGTAATTTTCTGATTATTTTCATCATAAATAACTACAGGAGAACATATAACTTTTTCTGCATAAACAGAAAATGTCAAAAAAACTAAAAACAATAAAAAGATGACTTTTTTATTCATACTAACACCATCAGTTACCTAATTCAGAAGAAACAGCAGTTTTTATTTCATTCAGAACTCTATCATTAATTCCATTCTTATTTAAATTTTTTATATCAAAGAGAATTTCTGCGTAATTAGAACTGTCCATTGGATTCATGTAATACTGACTTATAACTTTTTTAGTACGTACCTGAAGAT
>CAZALL010000041.1:0-1916 GCA_964485955.1 uncultured Treponema sp.
TTTTTTTAGGGAGTCGTCTGGATGCAGCTTTATTTCACTTTGAAGGCTGACAACATCTGCATCTATAAATTCAAGGCCTCTTGATTTTGCTACAGATACGCGGTGATTTCCATCGCGGACAAAATAAAGTCCTCCGCATTCATAAAGATTGATCGGGGGAAGGTTAATATCCATGTAATGAGCGGCATCAATGTTTGCCCAGCGTTCTTTAAGAAATTTACTTTTTGGAAAGAAGTGATTGTCAAAATCATTGTAACGTCCTTCACTTCCGACAATAAGTTTTATGGGAACAACTTGCATACCCTTGTAGACTTCGCCCTCTGGCTTAAGAAGTTTTTTTATGTCTGAGAATGATATTAATGTTGCTTCATCAGGATTAAGAAAGTGCTGGATTCCGTTAAAAAGTGCCTTATTTCTGGCTTTATTGAAATCTTCATCTGTCCGTGATGCAAGATATGGTGAAATCAAGTTTTTCTCCTTTTTTACTTTTTTTTGATTCTTTTTCTTTCATTTCGATTATTACATGACTGAAGGCATTTATTATTTTTGTGTCTTCAAATTCGATTGTACGGCTTTGCTGGATGTCATAAAGGTGAATGTGCCCGTGAATCATTAAAGGAGGTCTGAATTTTTTTAAAAACCACCTGAAGCATTTAAAACCTTTGTGGCAGGCATCTTCCTTGTCGTGAAGGTGACGGGGTGGTGAATGTGTTAAAAAAATATCAAGATACCTTCCATAGCGTATTTTATTCCATACTAATTTTGGTATTAGTCCTAAGAGCTGAAAAAACATCTCTCTGTCTGTAAATTGAGACTGTCCTTTATTGTATCTTATGCTTCCTGAAATTCCTGCGATAAGAAGGGGAGTTTTTTTTCCTGTAGCGGGATTTGTAAAAGTTAAATGTCTGTCTTTTAAAACTTTTCTTCCGGCATAATCTCCGCCGTGTACGTGGGAATAATCAGAAGCGTGGTTTTTTACACTTGATGCATCTGCTATAAATTGAGCTTTGTGGGATTTTTCATAAAAAGTGTATTCGCTTAAGTTATGGTTTCCAAATACAAAATATACAGGTTTGTTTAAGGTACTTACTATAAAGTCAACATAGTCCATATTGACGTCGCCTGCACAAAAAACTGCATCTACATCACCGTAGCGTTCTTTTACTGAAGTGGAATAAACTAGAGGATCAATCTGGTCTGAAACACAGAGAAATGTCATTATTCAATTCCTGCTTTTGCAAGAACTTTTTCAAGCTTGTCCTTGTTTATAAGTTCAACAGGTCTTGTCTCTGCATAATTTTCTGCTGTACGAGTAAAGCCTGCTGAAGCACAGATAAAGCCTTTTGCATAATTCATTTTCTTTACTTCGTCTGCAAGGCTTCTTACTGCTGTGTCATCAATTGGATCTGTAACTCTGTAAAAGTCAACTCTGTACTGCTGCTGTCTGTTTGCCATCCAGTTGTCGTTGCGGGCATCACGGGCAAGTAATGAACATCCGTTTTTTGTTGCTTTTATCTGAATTGTAAAAAGTTCCATTCCTTTAAGAGCTGCCTGCTTGCATAGTTCAAGGAATTTTTCTGAAGAACATGTAAGATATTCCTTCATGCTGTCATTTGCCTGGAGTTCTTTGTACTGGGAAAGTTTCTGGTTTACGTCGCGGAATTTTTTATCAACCTTGTAAATTGCTTCCCATTGTTCAATAGCTTTATCTAAAAGTCTTGATTTTTCGTAACATGTTGCTAGAAAATAATGTGCATATTTTGTTTCGTTCTGTTCTTCTTTGCCAGCAGAAATAGCTTTTTGAAATTCAACAATTGCATTGTCTATGGAATTACCTGCCATGTAACAACTACCACGTTCAATGAGTGTCTTCTGGCGGAATTCTGGATCTCTTTCTGCTTTTTCAAATGCACGGA
>CAZALL010000041.1:1926-10015 GCA_964485955.1 uncultured Treponema sp.
TGATTATCTTTAAGGATTTTTCCAAGATAGTAATAGTTTGAATATGTCTGCGGACTTAACTGAATTGCAAGGTCAATTTCTTTTTTTGCTTCAAGATTCTGTTTTGAACGAAATAGCATGTAACCAAGGGCTGCGTGTGCTTTAGGATGCCTTCTGTTTTTAGAAACAGCTTTTTGATAAAATCCAAGTGCTAAATCTCCACGTCCCTGAGATTCATATATTTTTCCAATCTGGTAGTCGTAATCCGCATTTGTTGAATCGTATTTGCTTAAAATAAGGAGTTCCCTGAGAGCTTCTTTTTCCTGATTAAATTTTGTATACAGGGCAGCCATTTCTTTTCTGAAGGTAACTTCATTTATTGCACCGTTAAAAATGGCATTTTGGTCAACAAGTTTATATTCCATAAAGGCAAGTTCAGCCTTGTTGTCTGCCATGTATGTTTTTCCTAAAAGATAATGGGCTACATAGTCACGAGGGTTTTTCTGAATTATTTTTTTTGCTATGTTTTCAGCCTGTGTTAATTTTCCTTGCTTTAAATATTTTTTTATGCCTTCAATTTTCTGAGGGGCAATAAGGCTTTTGATGAGGACAATTGAGATGATTATTATAGTGGCACCAAGTAAACTAAAAATAATAATCTGTGTTAAACTCATGCTTTTTCCTGTCTGTCTAAATTAAATACACTCTTGAAAGAGTACTCTTTTTATGCGAATATGTCAAATAAAGTCCTTTTAAAAACAGAAGTTTCATTCTTTTGATTTTTTTAGATAAATTTAGAAAGTAAGATGAATCTTTTATATATACTGGAAACTTTTTGGGGTGTTTAAATTGAATATGCAGGCTTTTAGAAAAAACATTCTTCTTCTCTTTTTTTGTCTTCTGACATCTTTTGCCTGTGCTGATGTTTTTGACGAAGGTCTTAAATTTTTTGAGGAAAATGAACCTGAAAAGGCTATTCCGCTTTTAAAGTCTGCATGCAATGAAGGTAAGCATCCTGAAGCATTTAACTATCTTGCCATTGCATATCTTCAGACTGGTGAGTTTCAGAAAGGACTGGATATTTGTTCTTTAGGAATGAATTCTAAGGGAACTGATAAAAAACTTCTGTCTTATCATGCGGGTAATTTATGTTTTCACATGGGAAATTTTAGTGAAGCTGAAAAATGGTATACTAAGGCTCTTGTTGCAGATCCTGCATATTCAGCTCCTTTACTGAACAGGGCTAATGCTAAACTTAATGAAAATAAATATGCCGAGGCCCGTGAGGATTATATAAAGTATCTTGAAATGGAAGCAGATGATCCTCAGCGTCCGCAGATTGAAGAAATAATACGGTTGCTTGAAGAAAAAATTGCAGATGATCAAAAACAGGAAGAAGAGCGCCTGGCTCAACAAAAACGCATTGAAGAACAGGAAGCCCGGTTAAAGGCTGAAGAAGAACGTTTAAAAGCAGAACAGATAAGGCTTGCAGAAGAAAAAGCAGAAAAAGAACGTATTGCAAGAGAGGAAGCTGAACGCAAAGCTGAAGAAGAAAGACTTGCACGTGAAGAAGCAGAGCGTAAAGCTGAGGAAGAAAGGGCAAAAAAGGCTATGGAAGAAGCTTTAAAAAAGGCAGAAGAAGAAAGACTTGCTCGTGAAGAAGCAGAACGCCTTGCAAGAGAAGCTGCAGAAAAACAGAAAAAACTTCAGGAAGAACTTGAAGAAGCATTAAAAAATGCTGATACAACAAATATATCCGCAGGTGCGGAAGGAACGGTAGATTATGGCTACGAATCAGAACTTGAATAAAAAAAAGACAGGTGCAAAAACTGCATCTAAATCTGAAGATAAAACTAAAGCTGTAAAAAAAACTGCTTCTAGTTCATCAAAAAAGACTGTATCAAAAACTGCTGCAAAGTCAGCTGCAAAAACAGGTAGTAAAACTACAGCAAAATCTGCTGAAAAAAAGACTACTGCTACAGCAAAAAAAACGGGTACTTCTTCAAAGGCAAAGACTGCTTCGACTGCAAAAAAAACAGCTGCAGTTGCCACTAAAAAAACTTCGGTACCTGCAAAGAAAAGTACAACTGGAACTGTAAAAAAATCTTCAGCAAAAAGTGCATCTCTAGTTTCTTCAAAAAAAGCTGGTACTACTTCTGTAAAAAAAGAAAGTACTTCTAAGTCATCAAAAGCAAAAACTTCTGTGGCAAAAAGTTCTGTGCAGAAAAAGAGTTCTGCTGTTAATTCAGTAAAAACTTCTGTTAAAAAAACAAAATTGCCTGTTGAAGAAAAAAAATCTCTTGTAATTGAAGAAGAAAAAAATACAGATGTAATTACAGAAAATGCTTTTAATTCAATTCCAGCAGGACTTACTGAAGGACTTGCAAATGACATTCAGCAGCCGTCAAAATTTGATAGGGAAAAAGTTATAAAGATTATTGCTGTTTCTGCCGCCGCTTTAGTGCTTTTACTTATTATAATTTTTTCTGCAAGGGCTTGTAGTACTTCCAAAAAGAATAAACTTTCAAAATATGACAAACAGATTCAGATGGTTGAACGATATCTTGAAAAAGGACTTCCTGATAATGCTTTGAGAATTCTTGAAGAGTTAATGGAACCTGAAACGGATAATCCTTATTTGCAGAACCTTTTTGATCGTGCTGTTGCCATGAGTAAAGAAAATAATGGTTCAAGCATAAATAATTATTACAGTACAAATGTAAATGGAACAGGAACTGATGTAAGTGACTTGCAGAATTCCCTTGATGAAATGTCTAAACAGCTTAGGGAACAGCAGGAAGTAAATGCTAAAAATCAGTCTGCAATGAAAGATCTTTTAAAACAGCAGAAGGAAATGGCAGATAAGGCTGCTTCAGAACAGAAGGCTTTTCAGGAAGCTTTAAAAAAACAGCAGTCTAGTGCAGATGCTGAAAGAAAGGCAAAAGAAGCTGAACTTGCAAAACAGAATTCTGCCTTAAAAAAAGTAATGGCTGATGTTGATTCCCAGATAAAACAGGGAAAGGCAAAAATTACAGCTGGTAATACTGATGGTGGAATAAAACATTTTGATAATGCTGTAAATCTTCTTCCAAAAGAAGGAGGCGATGCCGAAAGAGAATATTCTGCTTCTAAATTGGGTGAAATGGCAAAATTTCTTTATGACTCAAGGGAATCTCTTTTGCCGGATTCTCCAAACAGAGGTAAGCAGGAAGCAAAGGCTGTTGAATATGCTAAGGCTGCAATTGAAAAAAATGGATCGCAGGGAGATGCCCATTATGTTCTTGGAATGCATGCCTATAATCAAAAGCAGTATGGTGTTGCAGAAACTGAATTTAAAAATGCTCTTGCTGATGATGCAGATAATTATCTTTACTGGTATCAGTTGGGTAGGGCTCAGGCTCAGCAGAGAAAATATTCTGACGGACGGTCAAGTTTTACAAAATCAATTTCGCTGAATTCTAAATTTGCTCCTGCTCAGTATAACCTTGGTTTTGTAAATGAACGTCTTGGCCGTCAGGATGATGCCTTAAGTGCATACAGAAAAGCTTATGGAATTGATGCAAGTCATGAAAAATCATATTTAGGTGCTGCAAATATTTTGATGAATAAAAAAGATTATTCTGCTGCAATAAGTCTTTTTAAGGAAGCACAAAAATGTAATTCTCATAATTACAATACATACAGACTTTTGTCTTCGGCTTATTCAAATTTAAGTCAGTATTCAAATGCAGAAAACACATTAAAGGCAGCTATAGAAAATGGTGATTTTGCACCTATTACTTATTACAACCTTTCGACTGTACTGAATGTAGAAAAAAAATATGAGGAAGCATTAAAGTATGCAAAGATGGCATATGATGCAAAAAATTCTTCTAAACTTGATGATAAAGTTAGAATTACATACAACTATGCAGTAATTTCTAGTGCAAACAAAGATACAGCAAAGGCAAAAGAACTTTATGAAGAAGTAATTGAACTTAATAAAAATTATGTTGATGCCTATAAAAATCTTTCAGTAATTTATCTTGATGAAGGAAAAACTGATGAAGCAATTTCTTTACTGCTTACGGCATACGGAATTAATAAAAACGATTATGAAGTAAACAATAATCTTGGAAACGCATATCTTAAAAAAGATGATTATGTAAATGCAAAGACTTATCTTTTTGCGGCTTCAAAATTAAATTCAAAGGACTTTGAAGTTAAGAAAAATCTTGCAAAGGCTTTTGCAGGTTCCGGGGATTATTCAAGTGCAATTTCTTCTTACAAGGAAATTATTTCTGTAAATTCAAAAGATTATGATACGTACATTGAACTTGGTAAATGTTATGCGGCTTTGGGTGATAAAGCTAATGCAAAATCAATGCTTGAGTATGTTCAAAAAAATAATCCGACTTACCGTAACGAAGAAGTAAATTCTCTGATGAATCAGCTTTTGTAAAAGAGGCTACCTGGGTGCTTAGAATGATAGAAATATAAACTTCTTAAGTTTGTCTTATTTAAAACGTTCGTTTTACTAGAGCAAAAAGTTGCTGTCGTGTAATGGAAGTAAAAACTGGGCGTCCGTGAGGGCAGTGAGGGTCAGGAAGATTTAATGCTCTTTGGGCAATTTCACTGGCCTTATTGTCATCAAGGTAATGTCCATCCATTACGGCAGAACGGCAGGCAGTCATCGCAGCAATAGAACTGATTATTTCTTCTGGAGAAACTCTTTTGTCCAGAAGATCATGTTCAAGATCAGCTTGGTTACCCTTCCATCTTAGAGGTGTAGAATAACATTCCCATTTTCCGTTTCCTGTATTTTTTATTTCAAAACCAGCTTCATTTAGTTTTTCTTTTATTTTTTCAAGGTAAAGATCATCTTCTGTACTTGAAGTCTGTATCTCATATGGAATGAGAAGTTTTTGCTTTTGCCCTGAGTGTTCTATAAGGTCGTTATAGCGGTATCGTTCATCTGCTGCGTGCTGGTCAATTATGTATAGAGTGTCATTTTTTTGAGCAATTATAAAAGTTCCTAAAGCACATCCAATGTAGCGGAATGAAGAATCATCATTTTTTTTGAGTTCATTTAAATCTTTGTCAATTGAATTATTGTCATCAAACGAATTGGATTGATAAATGGTCTTTTTTAATAGTTTTTCATTGTATGGATTTGTATTTGTTCTTGTAGAATATGAATCAAAAAAACGGCTTCGTGAGTCAGAAGAAATTTTATGTCTTTGTACAGAAGAATAATCTGCATTTTTTATTATTGGTGTATTTTCATCTTCAAGAGCAGTACTTGAAAGGGAAGGTGAATTAAATTCTAACTGTGCATTTTCTACTGTTTGTTTTTTATCATCAAGCATTTCTTTTACAGTGTATTCTTTAAAAAATTGTCTTGTTGTAGAAGAAACGCTGTGATGTAGGGCACTTATATCTTTAAATCGTGCTTCTCTTTTTGCCGGATGAATATTGAAGTCTACAAGAGAACTGTCCATGTTTACAAAAAGACAGGCAACTGGATGAGAGCCGTTTGGAAAATATCCCTGGCAACCGTACTCAATTGCCTGAACAAGTGAATATTCCTGAATTTTTCTTCCGTTTACATAAATAAATATTTTTTTTCTTGTATCGCAGGTAACAGAAGGTTCTCCGATTATAAGATCAAAGTCAAATCCTTCTCCTTTTGATTTTAGTTCGTAAAAAAGTCTTGAATCTGAATATTCATATATGTTAGAAAAACGTTCCTTAAGGCTTTGTGTTTTTGGAAGTACAATTTTTTTTTCACCATCTTGAGTAAAGGAAAATGCAATATCTGGACGAGGCAGTGCTTTTTCTTCAAACATTGAACGGCACAATTGTCCTTCACTTGCAGGTCTTTTTAAAAACATTCTTCTGGCTGGAAAATTTTCAAAAAGTCCTTCTGTCTGTACAATTGTCCCTTTTGTCTGGGGAATTGAACTGATTTCATGATCCTGTGTGATGGAAGCATTCATTTTAAAACCGCCGGATCTTATTTCAAGACGGCTCACAGCTGCCATGGAAGAAAGGGCTTCTCCACGAAATCCTAAAGTTGTCAGTTTAAGCAAATCACTTTCTGAAGAAATTTTACTTGTTGCATGAGGTCTGGCTGCATTAAAAAGATCTTCTTTTGTCATTCCGCATCCGTTGTCAATTACACGGATTTTTTCAATGCCACCGTCTTTTATTTCAAGGTCTATACTGTCTGCCCCAGAATCTACTGCATTGTCTAAAAGTTCGCGTACAATAGCCTGCGGTCTGTCAATTACTTCACCTGCTGCAATTTTTCTTGCAACTTCAGCGTTTAATGTTTTAACAGCTTTGCGTTCCAAAATATTTTTTCCTTTTAAGCTCTTGTGCCTGTAATTTCCTGACTGGTGTCAAAAAGTCCAAGTTCCGGAGCTTTTGTGTTTCCGTCTTCATTTTGCTCTTCATCCTTCATTAAAATTTGAACTTTTCTTTCAATTGAATCAATATCTTTTTCAAGGGATTTTGCAAGTTTAATACCTTCTTCAAAGTCTTTGAGGGCCTGTTCAAGACTGATTCCTGTGTCTTTTATTTCTTCAGAAAGTTCTTCCAGTCTGTTAAGATTTTTTTCAAAGTCTTTCATTTTTTTTCTCCTGAATTTTTATTGTTTTTTTTAGTTTAAATTACTTTTGCTTTTATAAGTCCGCTTGCAGGTCTTATATTTATTTCGCTTCCGCTTAAAACGTCATCTTTACTGCGGATTATTTTTCCGCTTATCGCATCAGTAACCATTGAATATCCTCTGTCAAAGATTGTCTGGGGACTGCATGCCATAATAATTTGCTCTTTTTCCTTTACAAGACGTTTTGTGTCTTCGAGACGTTTTTTTATATTTTCTTTGAGAGCCTCACAGGCATTGTCAAAACGCATAGTGTATGGAAGTTCTATTGAACGGAATTTCATTTCCATGTTTTCTGGCGTAAATTGTTTTATCATAAGCCTTAGAGTATTTATTCTGTTGTTAATTGTGTTTATTAAAATAGTTTTTGAATTGTTAATTGAATTTGTAAAATCAGAAAGAAGTGGTATACAGATTTCTGCCGCTGCACTTGGTGTTGGAGCTCTTACATCCGCTGCAAAGTCTGCAAGTGAAAAATCAATTTCATGTCCAACTGCACTTACTACAGGTATTTTTGAAGATGCAATAGCTCTTACGACATTTTCTTCACTAAATGGAAGTAAATCTTCAAGAGAACCGCCACCTCTGCCAACTATCAAAATGTCACAGAGATTGTATTTATTTGCAATTTCAATTGCATGCACAATGGTAGAGGCAGCACTATCTCCCTGTACAAGTGAAGGTATAACAGTAAGCGAAACTTTGTTATTTCTTCTTGTTGCAATATTGATTATATCTCTTAAGGCAGCACCAGTTGGACTTGTAACAATACCGACTGTGTGTGGAAAAAACGGTAGTTTTCTTTTTCTTACAGGATCAAATAAGCCTTCTTTTTGAAGTTTTTCCTTACGCTTTAAAATCATTTCCATTATGCTACCTGCACCAGCAACATTCATTTCATTTATAACAAGCTGGTATTTTCCATGAGGCGGATATACAGAAATGTAGCCTCTTGCATTAACAAGGGTTCCGTCTTTTGGTAAAAAATTAAGGGATAAGGCCTTTCCTTTGTACATTACTGCACTAAGCTGAGCATTTGAATCTTTTAATGCAAAATACAGGTGACCGCTGGCATTAGGTCTGTAATTTGAAATTTCTCCAGTAACAGTAACTTCCCTAAAGCTGTTTTCTAAAAGTCCCTTTATAAGACCTGTAAGCTGAGAAACCGTCATCGTTTTGTCTTTTATATTTTCCTGCATAAAGTGTCCACCCTTTACTTTATAAAGCATCGAAAATGTTTTTTACCAGATTCAATTTTATAGAAGTCTTTACTCTAGTAAATTTTAAGAATATTACTTATAATACAGGCTACCTTTAATTTATACAAGGCAAAGAACAGGAAGACATGAAAAGTATTGCAATTTTATATGCGGCAAATAATGAAAATAGGCAGTTTGAAAAATATTTTGATGGAAAATCAGCATTTGAAAGAAGTCTTGAATGGGCATCTTCAATAGATAG